>JBBIMS010000127.1:2336-5786 GCA_037444285.1 Candidatus Aminicenantota bacterium
AAGGCAGTGGCAGGAGGAGGGGGGAAAGGAATGAGGGTTGTGAGGAATAAAAGGGAGTTGGAGGAAGCATTCCCTATAGCCCAGAGTGAGGCCCAATCAGCCTTCTCCAATTCAGCCCTATACATAGAAAGATATCTTGAAGGGGCAAGGCATGTAGAAGTTCAAATAATGGCTGACAATTATGGGAATGTGGTCGCTGTTGGCGAAAGGGAGTGCTCTGTTCAAAGGAAGCATCAGAAAATAATAGAAGAAACACCTTCCCCTGCCCTTGATGAAAGAAGGAGAAGGAAGCTACTGAGACTCTCAGAGAAGGCAGCAAAGGAGATAGGATACAAGAGCCTTGGAACCTTTGAGTTTCTCGTTGACAAATATGGAGAATTTTATTTTATGGAAGCTAACACAAGGATTCAGGTGGAACACCCTATAACAGAAATGGTTACAGGCATAGACCTTGTTAAGGAACAGATCAAAATGGCTGCGGGAGAGAAACTGAAATTAGACCATGAACCAGTCTCAATAGGTCACAGTATTGAGTGCAGGATTTGCGCAGAAGATCCTGAGACTTTCGCTCCATCTCCCGGAAAGATCGATTTTCTATACCTTCCCTCTGGATTTGGAATAAGGGTTGAATCCGCAATTTATACAGGATATGAGATACCTCCATACTATGATTCTCTTATTGCAAAAATTATTGTCCATGCTCCTACAAGAATTGAAGCTATAAGGAAAATGAAATCAGCTCTCCACTCAACAATCATAGTTGGTGTGAAAACTAACATCCCTCTCCACCTAAGAATTCTTGACCATCCGTCATTTATCAAAGGTGATTACGACATTCACTTCCTCGAAAATCTTCTTTCGGAAAAGGAGCAATAAATTTGAAGATTGATTCTTACTCCTTCGGCAAAATATTAATTGGAGGGATCACATACACAAGGGATTTAAAAGTATTCCATGACAGGGTTGTCCCGGATTGGTGGAGAAAAGAGGGACACCTTCTTGACTGTGAGGATATGGAAGATGTATTCTCTTTTAAGCCGGAAGTTATAGTTGTTGGAACAGGAATGCTCGGAGCGATGAGAATTTCAAAAAGGGTAAAGGAGAAAGCTTCAGAGATGGGAATTGATCTTTTAAGCGAAAAAACGGGAAAGGCTGTGGAAATTTTCAATGAAATCTCCCAATTTAGAAAGGCTGTTGGGCTTTTTCACTTAACTTGCTGAAAATGAAATTTGATATTGATAAAATTTTGAAACTGTCCTTGCTCGAGCTGGAAGAGGGGGAGAAGGAGTATCTCAAGAAGGAAATGGAAAAGATTATAGATTGGGTATCAAAGCTTGAGGAACTGGATATAGAGGGAGAAGAAGTTGTTTTTCTAAATTATAGCCCCTTAAGGGAGGATGAGCCAGAACAGACATTGCCGAGAAAGGATATTCTTCCCCTTCAAAACTATGATGGAATATTCTTTATTGTTCCTAAGGTAGTGGAAAAATGAGAATTGGTGAACTTAGCCTTAAAGAATTGAGAAATTCAATAAAAAAAGGAGAAATTAGATGCATTGATGTTATAGATGATTACAAGAAAAGAATTGAAAAATTCGACAAAGAATTAAAAGCCTTTGTTACCATTGACTGGGAGAGAGTTTATCAGAGAGCAAAATCCCTTGATGAGGAGAAATCAAAGGAAGGGTTACTTTTAGGATGTCCAATTGCGATAAAAGATAACATCTTAACAAAGGGAATAAGAACAACAGCTGGCTCAAAGATACTTGAAAATTACATCCCACCTTATTCTGCAACTGTTGTAGAAAAAATAGAAAAAGAAGGTGGGATTGTGATAGGAAAAACAAACCTCGACGAGTTTGCTATGGGCTCTTCAACGGAAAATTCTGCTTTTTTCCCTACTCTGAACCCATGGGATACGAAAAGGGTTCCTGGTGGCTCCTCAGGAGGTTCTGCTGTGGCAGTGGCTTCCTTTATGTCTCCAGCCTCCTTAGGCTCTGATACAGGTGGCTCCATAAGACAACCCGCTTCCTTCTGCGGGGTTGTTGGTTTTAAGCCAACCTATGGAAGGGTCTCAAGATATGGATTGATTGCCTTTGCATCCTCCCTTGACCAGATTGGTCCAATGGCTCGGAATGTTGAAGATGTATCAATAATTTTGAGTGTTATATCAGGCTATGACCCAAAGGACTCCACAAGTTTTAAGAGCCTTGTCCCTCCTTATCATGAAAAAATAAAGGAAAAGATTGACTCCTTTAAATTCGGGGTTATCAAAGATGAGGAACTGGAGGGAATAGATGAAGAAGTCTATAAAGCCTATAAAGAAACATTGAATTTAATGGAAAAAATTGGAGGGAGAAAGGTCTACATCGAACTTCCCCATTTGAAGTATTCAATTTATGTTTACTACATTTTAGCCACCTCAGAGGCAAGTTCAAACCTTGCAAGGTATGACGGAGTAAGGTATGGTTTGAGATTAGAAAAGGAAACCCTTTTATCCCTTTATCAGGACTCAAGAAGTAAAGGATTTGGGAAGGAAGTGAAAAGAAGAATACTCCTTGGAACCTTTTCCCTCTCGGCAGGTTATTACAGGGCTTTTTATGGGAAAGCTTCTATGGTAAGGCAACTTATAAAAAATGATTTTGAAAAAGCTTTTAAAGAGGTTGATTTTATTGTTCTTCCAACAACCCCAGAGCTCCCTTTTCTTTTGGGGGAAAAAAGTGAAGATCCTATAAAAATGTATCTTTCTGATCTTTTCACAATCCCTCCAAATCTTGCTATGCTCCCGGCAATATCTATTCCAGTCTCCTTAGGGAAGGGCTCGCTCCCTATAGGAATGCAAATTATAGGTAATCTCTTCGATGAAGTAAATATTTTGAAAGTTGCAAATTTACTGGAAAAAAATTTAAGCTTTTTATATAATGAATTAAAAAGGAGGTATCTATGAGGAAGATATTTGTTATGGCGATTGTAGGGATTTTTCTGGTTTTAATTATCAGCTGTGGCTCCCCTGAAAAAGGTCTTTTTAGCAGATATTTTGAGGCTGTAAAGTTCAATGACAAAATGACGATGTCCACAATGGCTTACGAACCCATAGCGTTAGAGTTCACAAAGTGGAGACTGGTATCATTGACTCAGGAGGAAAGAAAGGCTCTCCCCTTAAATGAGCTTTACAAACAGCAGGATGCTCTTAAAACAAGGAGGGACCAGATAATAAATCAAGTGGCAGATCTAAAGGACACTCTCGATGAGGCAAGGGCAAAACTCGAAAAAGCAAGAGGTGGAGCCAAGAAAAAAGCCCAGGAGGAAGTGGACAGGGCTGAAAGTGAGTATCAACAAGGAAGGGCTGAATACGAAAGAATTCAGAAGGAGTGGAATTCTCTTAAGGCTGAGATTGACAAAGAAAGAGCCCTCTTTAATCTCTCTGTTGGGATTGAGTGGCCTGAGGGTG
>JBBIMS010000128.1:0-5767 GCA_037444285.1 Candidatus Aminicenantota bacterium
TTAGAGTAATTCTTTTTCGCAAGTTCAATAGATTCAGCAGAGTTATCAATCCCGATTATTTTTTCTGCCTTCTGGCTTAAATAGTAAGTTCCAAATCCTTCTCCACAACCAACATCAAGAACATATTTCCCTTCAACAAATTGAGAGCAGAATTTATAAATTGCAAGTTGCCTCTGAACTCTTGGATTTGTCTTTTTATCCTGTGGATAATCCCTTTCGCCCGGATAAATTTTCATTCTTCAACTCCTCTAAAAATTAAGGGATAGATTAACACAGAGAAAGAATATTGTCAATTAATACACAGTAGAAAATTCAAACTTCGATTCTTCGTGATTTAAAAAATATTAAGGATTTTGGGAATTTTCTCCTCTTTTCTCTTTAAAAAGATAGGGTTTTAGCTCTTCTCCCTTTTCAGTCTCAATTTTTCCGTTAAAGGATGCTCCTTCCTCTATAGAAATCTTCTGACATTTGCATTCAACCTCAAGTTTTGCATTTTTTCTAATCTCAACATTCTCCTTTATCTCGAGTTTTCCCTTGAGATTCCCTTCTGCTATTAGATTCTCCGCCAGGACCTCTCCTTCAAACTCACTTCCTTCCTCAAAAAATATTGTTCCCTTTATTGAGACATTCCCTTTGAGTTTCCCTTTAAAAGATATGTTTCCTTCACCTTCAATTGTTCCTGTAATTATTATTCCCTTCCCAATGTTAGTCTCAAAAATTTTGTCAGAGATTCTCCTATCCATTTTTCTCTCCTTCTAATTTATTTAATTAAGCCGAAATCTCTCAAGAATTGCTCTTTTGAATCGAGGAGCATAAATAAGCTCGAAGGTTTCTTCAGAGCCAGGAAAGAGGTTGATGGCAACCTGCTTAGCCCTTTTCATTATCCTGAGAGCCTCAACAAGGGTAAGTTCTGACTGATAAATCTCTGCAATTGATAGATCCACAACAAGTCTAAGATAACGAATCTTCATATTCTCCAACCTGATCTTTTCATCTCTATCCATAGTTCAAAATGATTTTACCACTTAAATTTATTCACTTCAAACAAAATTTTCTAATTAGACCCGAAAGCCTGATTTTTGACTATCTCAGTATGAAATTGACGAAAAGGAAGAAAAATGTTAGAAAATTAAATGAGCCCCTGTAGCTCAAAAGGATAGAGCGTGGGATTCCTAATCCCTGCGTTGGAGGTTCGAGTCCTCTCAGGGGCATTTATTCCTTCAAAATCTTCAGAAATTTCTCAATTATAAAATCTGCTAATTCAGATATTTGCTCTGTATTGAATACAGGAACACTTAATTCCAATCTTTTATCAGAAACAACCGCAACAAGATTGTCCTCTTCACTGCATAAAAGCTCATCCCATAAATCCTTTCTTAAAACCTCAATCTTTGGGTAGGAACTACTTTTAAAGCCTTCAGCAAGGACCAAATCAACATTTTCAATAAACCTTTCCTTTATTTCGTCGAGGGTGTATTCTCTCTCAATATCTTTAATTAGAGCTATTTTTTGAGGCGAGGAAATCAGCACAAAGGAGGCTCCTGCTTTTTTATGTCTGTAAGAATCCTTTCCCTCCCGATCTAAATCAAATCCATGGACACTATGTTTAACAGTCCCTATTTTAAATCCCCTCTTTTTTAGCTCCGGGATTAAATTTTCAATCAGGGTGGTTTTGCCTGTATTGGATCTTCCAACAATGCATATTAAAGGTATCTTTGAGCTTTGCATTTATATCTTACTCTTCCAGCCAACAGGTTTTGAATTTAAAATCAAAAATGTTCCTCATCTGAATGCATTTCAAATTATATTTAAAGTTTTCATTGTGTCAAGGTTTTTGACTTTGAGATTGAGAGAGGTTATAATTTCATTCTTAAAAAGAAATGAAAAGAGAATTAAAGAAGAAGATCAAGCAAGATGAACTTGCCAGTTCATTAAAATGGCTTACAAAATTTTTCAAGGAAAACCAGCGGGAAATCCTCATCGGATTCTCTATAGTTTTAATTGCAGTAATTTTATTCTTTGGTTATAAGACCTATTCCCAGATTATTACAAATAAAGACAATGTCATCCTCGGAAGATTTATTAGTGGAAATTCCAAAATCTCTCCTGAGAAGCTACCTTCTCGCTGGAGAACCTTCGGACATTTAAAGCTGGCTTCTGACTTGTTCTCTCAGGGTAAAATGAAGGATGCCCTTGATGAAATCTCAAAAATCAAATCGAAGGAAAGAAATATATACTACTACCAATCCCTTCTCTTGAAGGGAGATATCCTAAGAAGTATGGGTGAGTTTGAAAAAGCCATTGATGAGTACAAAAAAATAACAACTGAGAAACCTAAAGATTTCCCATGGGAACTTGCCATATTGAGAATGGCAATATGCTATAAGGAGATGGGTAAAAAGGAAGATGCAATTCTTGCCTTAAGAAGAATGGTAGGAGAATTTCCCAATTCTCCTTACATTACAGAGGCAGAAGAGCTCCTTGAAAGGCTTCAGCCTCAAAAGTAAATGCTAAAATCATCGAACTCTCCCGTAAAAATTTTTAATAGAGTCATAGTAATTGTGCTTGATGGGGTTGGGATTGGAGAAACATCTGATTCCCATATTTATGGTGATAAAGGAAGTGATACTTTAAGAAATCTCAATAATTTAAGACCTTTAAATCTTCCCAATCTTTCATCCCTTGGACTTTCAGCTCTCATCCCAGAATTGGGGAAAAGGGATAAATTTGAAGGCTCCTTTGGAATAATGCATCCTAAATCAGCAGGAAAGGATTCAACCTCAGGACACTGGGAACTTTTTGGTGTGATCCTTGATAAACCATTTCCTGTCTACCCCAATGGCTTTCCTGAGGAGGTGGTAAAGGAGTTTGAGAGAAGGATTGGAAGAAAGGTTTTGTGGAACAAACCGGCTTCAGGCACAGAGATAATAAATCTTTTAGGCGAGGAACACTTAAAAACTGGCTATCCAATATTATATACTTCTGCAGATTCTGTCTTCCAGCTCGCCTGCCATGAGGATATTATCTCAAGGGATGAGCTCTATGAAATGTGTGAGATTGCAAGGGAAATTCTTCAGGGTGAACATGCTGTATGCAGAGTTATAGCAAGACCCTTCAAGGGAGAAAAGGGAAATTTCAAAAGAACAGAGGGAAGAAGGGACTTTTCATTGCCACCACCTCATCCAACTCTCCTCGACAGGATGATTGAAAGGGGAGAGAAGGTAATCGGAATAGGAAAGGTAAAGGACATAATGGGAGGAACTGGGTTTTCAGAAGTTTATCCGACAAAGAACAACAGAGAAGGAATGGAGAGAATCAAAAAAATAATAAAAGAAGAAGGCTTTTCCCTTCTCCTTTCCAATCTGATTGACTTTGACATGGTATGGGGGCACAGAAATGATGTTGAAGGGTTTGCAAGGGGGCTTGAGGAATTTGATTCCTTTATCCCGGATATAATAGAAGAAATGAAAGATGATGACATTTTATTTATAACAGCTGACCATGGAAATGACCCAACAACTCCAAGCACAGACCATTCGAGGGAAGCTGTTCCGATACTAATCTATGGAAGAAATGTGAGGAAGGGTGTCTTTATTGGAGAAAGAGAATCATTTTCGGACCTGGGAAAAACAATTGGAGAGATTTTTGGAATTAATATGAAAAATGGGGAGAGCTTTCTCCCTATATTGACCTTATAGTTGAAAACATTGGAGCTATTTTTCCTTTTTGTTATGATAAAGAAGGTATTTGGAGTATTCATGAATTGCTCTTGCAAGCTCAGCCATCTCCTTTGCTTTTTCAGGAAAAGTGTCTTTTAAATCTACTGGATTCTCAGAATCGCAATTAAAAAGACTGTATCTACCATCTGGCTCAACATTCACATAAAAATTATCTTCAATTAACCCAATCCTGGGAGGTATTCTAAAGGGTGTGAAAGTAAAGGCAAATCTTTTCTTTATATTTGGATCAAAAAGATCTCTACCGAGTGTTTTATTCAAATATTGCTTCCCTACAAAGCTTGCAATGGTAGGGAGAATGTCAATTGAACTCGCAACATAATCTATCCTTTTACCCTCCTTTATAAAGGAAGGAGCATAAATCAAAAATGGAATGTGAAATGGACCAAAGGAGAGGTCTCCAAACCTTCTATCCAGAGAACCACCAGAGGTTCCATGATCTCCGAATATGACAAAAATTGTGTTTTTGAAATATCTTTCCTTTTCTGCAAGATAAAAATAATAACCAAGACAATGGTCAAGGAATCTGAATCCATTATACTCTTTCAAAGAATAAAAACCATTTAATCTCAGAATTCTTTCATCAACTTTAGCAGGAACAAATCCCCTCGAGTCTTCAGGAATTTTAAAGGGTCTGTGATTTCCAGAGGTTAAAATTATTGCAAAAAAAGGCTCCTCCATCTCCCTCAAAACTTCATTTGTTTCCATGAACAGGTCAGCATCAGATATCCCCCATACATCAAGCCTTGGAGAACGGAAAAAGCCCTCTTCAAATATTCTCAATCCTTCTATATTTGAAGATAGAACCCCTCTAATGTTACCCCAGCTTGCACTTCCCCCAATAAAAAATAATTTTTTATAACCGTCGAAATAGTTCAAAATAGTGTGCTGGTCAACAATTTCAGGATGCCATGAAGCATATCTTTTCTCTGTAACATCCGGAATACCAGTGAGCCATGAGAATATTGATCTTGATGTATTTTCCATGGGTGTGTAAAATCGAGTAAATAAAATTCCGTCTTTTGCCAATCTGTCAAAATTTGGCGAGGGATTAATCTTATTTCCAAGAGCTCCAACTTTAAATCCTGCAAATGTTTCAAGGATTATAAATACGATGTTGGGATTACCTCTTATCTTTGGATAGGGATTGCATAATCTTTTTATTTCTAAGTTTTCAAAATCAGGTTTCACTCCATAAGTCTCAGCAATTATAGGATAATATCTTTTTACCTCATCAATGTCGTAATCAACAGGATTGTTGGAAAGAGTTGAGTAAAGATAGAGGATTGGATTTAGTGCTAAGGAACTAATGAAACTGTCTGTTGTAAAAAAGGCATCACTCCATCTGAGGGGGAACTGGGATAGCCTTCCATAAAGAACCACTATCAAAAATATTATTGAAAGAGGATAGAAGAAAGCAGGTATTAGTTTATTACGAATAAAGCCTATCTCAAATATTTGAAAAATTTTGCCAAGAAACTTTGAATAAAAGAAAGAACCTATAATTATCAGAGGAATAACAATCACTACGGGATAGGTTTGCAGGACCATTTTGACAGAAATGTCTAAATTTTGAAGTTCGTTTAAAAGGGTTGCATTGAGACGCGAACGGACATAGCTGTATACTCCAAAATCTACGCAATAAAGGAAAACTATTATTCCAGTAAGGACTGTAAAATATAAAATCCATAGTTTTCTTGCAAATTTTGATTTTGCAGGATTGGCAAAAGGAAAGAGGGATAAAAGGAGGAATGGAAATGCCAAGAGGGCTGAAAGTCTTGCATCAAACTTGAGTCCTATATAAAGAGCCTTTAGAACAACCTTGGAAAATAAATGCTGATCATCAGGCTTAAAATAAAGGAGGAATGCAATCCTGAAGATTAAAAAAATTAAAAGATTAATTAAAAATATGGAAAGAAAAAATCCAATGCGTGGCGGAACTCTTTTTATAAATAATCTTATGTATTCCATTTTCTTAAGTTATTAAGGATATTTTTTAAATTTATATTTGTCAATAGGGATGAAAATTT
>JBBIMS010000129.1:0-5747 GCA_037444285.1 Candidatus Aminicenantota bacterium
TGGTTTTTTATATCTAATTTTCAAGTTAAATAAAGCTTTTGCTATCCTCCTTTCTTTTCCCATTTTTTACATCTTCCTTGGTCTGGGGATCTATGACATTTCAAGACCAAGGGACCACTTTGTCCTTATTCCTTTCTACATAATGATAGCTGCAAAGGGTTTTGATTTAATCTCACAATTTATAAAAATCAGAATTGGCTCAAAGATTTTTTCAGGAGCTTTAATTTTTCTTCTGATAGTTCTTTTCTCTCTACCTTCTTTCCAAGCTGTTTATGAAATTCTTTACATCTTCCGTGAAAGGGATACCCTTGAATTTTCTGAGGATTGGATTTACGAAAACATTCCACCCAAGACATGGAATACCTACGAACTTTACACTCCCTTCATTTATATGCCAGCCTCTGTTTGGAAATACGGATATATTTTTCCCTATAGGTATCATCACAATTTTTACTTTATTCTTGGAAGATGGCTTGGAGAAGAGCCCTTTGAGCATTTGAAGAAAATATCAAGATTTGTATATACCTCTTCAGCAAACTCAAACAGGTTCAAGTTTGTAGAGAGATTCTACAGGAAAGAGGTCAATTTTTATAAGAGAATAAAAAGGGAATTTAAAATCCTCAAAGAGTTTTCTCTTAAAGAAATAGAAGCGAAAAATCCTGAGATTTTTATATTCAGTTCAAAAAAGCTCCCTAAGAGGGAAAGCTCAATAATTTTTCCTGAACAGCTCTCTTTAAACCAAAGGGTCAGAGATATATTTTTTGCAGATGGAGGAGATTATGGAAAGTCTAATCTTATGAAACTTTTGAATCCCTTTGAAAGAATAGAAAGGTTGATAGTTAGCAAAAATAACATAGAAAAATTCTTTGTTTTTGCCTATGGAAAGGAGGGGGATAAAATAGTAATAAATAAAAATGTCCTCAGAATTCCTGAAAGTGGCTTTGCCTTTTTAGATTTGGAGGCTGAGAGGATTATATATCCCTCAAAGAGGAATGTTTATCTTATAAATATTGAATCAAAATCGGAAAACCCGGTATTTTTTAAGATTTTGTTCGAACCCCTTAAGATTGGCTATGAATTCTGGAAGAATTGCTTGTGGCAAAAAAGTATTGAATACTTTTCAAAAAAGCTTCAGGAAGAACCTGGAAATTTAGATGCTTTACTTTATTTGCAGGATAGTAAAAGTAGAGCCGATGAAATGCTAAAGGAATTTGACGATAAGACTCAAAAAAGAATGAAAAATTATACTGATAGCGAAGAAATTGAAAGATGGATGAAATGGGTGGAAAGGGCTACAAACATTGATGTTCAATATTTGCTTGAGTCTAAAACAATTTTTCTTGAGATGGAAGACATTGCCAGGAATTCAATTTTAATAAACGACCCGATTTTTCTTAATAGAAAGGGAGCTCTTTTAAAGGATGATTGTGAGATTGAGCTTCCTTTCATAATTCCTCAGGACTATATACTCTATCTCACTTTAAATGCCCCATCCGATGAAGTTAAATCAAAAATTGAAATTTTTTCAGGAGGTAGAGTTTATAAACCAGCTAAAATTACTTCCATCGGAAATAAATTTTTCCGATTAGAAATCCCTTTTCAAAAATTAAGTATTGAAGAGAGATTGGTTCTAAAAATAACTCTCGGAGAGCCATTTTTAATTCTTGATGATTTGAAGATTCAACCTGATTTAAATAAATTTCTCCTTAAGAAAAAGGAAATATTTTCTAAATTTATAGGAGTGGAATGAGCTGGTTTTTTCTTGATAATGAAATAGAAAAAGAATGGGATAGATTTGTGGAGGAGCAGGAAGAGTCTCGGTTTATCCATTTAACAGGATTTAAGAAAGTTGTTGAAAGAGTTTATAAGTTTGAGCCTTTCTATTTGTATTTTGAAAATGGAGGAAGTATTTCAGCCATTTTCTCTTCTTTTATCCAAAAATCAATTTTTACAGGAAGTAAAATAGTCTCCCAGCCTTTTTCAGAATATGGAGGTCTTCTTTTCTCAAATTCTCTCAAAGAAGATGAGAAAATTTCAATTCTCGATGAATTGTTTTTTATTTTGAAAAATATTATGGAAAAGAGGAAAATAAAAGGAGTTGAGATAAGAGGTAAGATGAATAAAATAATAGAAAGATTTGCGAAAAAAGAGGTTCTCGGAGAGTATGGAATAAAAAGGCTTGGAAAGAATCTGGATCTCTGGAACTCTGTTGATTATATGGTTAGAAAGGCGGTCAACAAGGCAAAAAGGGAAGGTTTGACCATTCAAGAGGATCCAAATTTTGAAAGGATTAAAGAATTTTACAGGCTTCATCTGATAACAATGAAAAGGTTTGGTTCTCCTCCCCACCCCTATTTTTATTTCCTGAGTCTGAAAAATGAATTATCAGAAAACATCAAAGTATTTTACGCTCTGTATAAAGGTAGAATAATATCTGCTCTTTTGGGATGGAAAGTTGGGAAAAGTATCCATATAACGGATAACCCCTCGGATAGGAGATTTTTCTTTTTAAGGGGGAACGATTATCTCCATTATTATTTTCTTGAATGGGCAAAGGAAAATGATTTTGAAGTATTTGATTTTGGACCCATGAGATATGAAGGTCAAGAATTTTACAAAAGAAAATGGAATCTCGAAACTTACGAATACTCAATATTTCATTACCCTGAAAAAATTGGCACTCTTGCCTATCACCCATCCTTTTATGTTAAAATGGCAAGTAAGATCTGGAGATTTGTCCCAAAAGAAGTCTCAAGATATATGGGAAAATTTCTGAGGAGGGAACTTGGGTTATGATGGTAAAAGAAATGCTCTCTTTGCTTGCATGCCCAGAATGTAAGAATGAGCTTATAGTTCAAAAGGAAGAGTTAATCTGCACCAATTGCAAGAGAAATTATCCAATAAAGGATGGGATTCCAGTTTTTGGCTTTAGAGATAGCGAAGCTTTCTGGAAGGAATATTTTAATAGCCTTTCAGAAAAAAAAGGAGATTCAGAGGAAGCAAATGCATATTTTAGCAGGAAGAGTTTTGAGTTTACCAGATATGTCCTGCATAGAGCAATTGGAAAACCTCAGGGAAAAAGGATTGTTGACATTGGTTGTGGAACAGGTCATGTTTCCTCTTTATTTTCAAAGGATAACTTGATTATTGGAATTGACATATCCTTCAAAATACTCCTGCATGCAAAGAAAAAAGGACTTTTCCCTGTTCAATCATCAGCTACAAGATTACCTTTGAGGGAAAACTCCTTTGATTTAATAATTTGCAACAATCTTCTTCAGACAATTAAAGAAGGAGAAATTGTTTTGGATGAAATAGAGAGAATAACATCTGAGGGAGGGAAAATCTTTATAGCTACTCCAAACAAAGAAGGTTTTTTAAACAGGATATTTCCCTTTGTTGAAAGGAAAAAATATGAAAAAATGCGTTTATATTCAATTTTAGAAATAGAATCTTATCTGAGCAAGAAAAGCATTAAGGTTTGCAACTTCTACTTCCTTTCTCTTCCATTAATGAGGTTCTGGAAAAACAAAGAATCAAACCTGATAAAGGCTTTAAGCACATCATTTCTTATTGAGGCAGAGAAATGAGGTTCAAAAAGGTCATTTTAATTTCAATCCTTTTTTTGGGTTTTTTCCTTAGATTCTGGGGTATATCCTCTGTTTATATGAGGATAGATGATGTTGCAGTAGCTAAGACAATCCTTGATGTATATAACGGCTACTGGGTTGCAGATCCAATATTTTTCTATCCCCCTCTTCTTTACTACATCTGTGCCATTGTCCTCAGAGGAATATCGCTCTTTCTCTCAGTTATATTCTTCCATAAAGAGCCAACCCTTTACCCCTTTACCCTTTCCCAGGCTCTTTTCATCTCAAGGCTTGTATCTGCATTTTTTGGTTTTTTAACAATCCCCATTTTATACCTCTCCCTTAAAAAACTTTATTCAGAGAAAGTAGCCCTTTTTGGAGCTTTCCTTTTTTCAATATCCTTCATCCACATAATCCATAGCCATCAACTCGTAATGGATACCTTATCAACTTTCTTTGTAATTCTGACTTTATATTTCTCTATCTTGATTTTCAGATCAGGGAAATTTGTCTATTATATTTTAGCCGGGATTTCAGCCGGTCTTTCAACATCTTCAAAATATAATGGTTTGTTTTCTGTGTTTATAATACTCTCAGCCCATCTCCTGAGGGAAAAAAGGATTTCCTTATTTTCATTTTTAAAAGCTAAGCTAATAGTGAGTGGAATTTTCTCCTTCTTAGGGTTTTTCATTGGTCATCCTTATTCAATATTAAGATTTGAAGGTTTTTTAAGGGGGACAAAACTTTTCTTCAATGTTGTCCATAAGACAGAGTGGTATCTTGTTCCAATAAGACCAAAAGGAATATTAGAAAATATAAAATACTCCCGTTATTTTCAAGCTATTTTCAACATTTTATCAGCTGAAAGTGTTTTATTTTTCTTTTTGATACTTTTAGGGTTATCAGGGCTTTTCCTTTGGAAGAAGAAAGAGCATATCCTGTTTATTTCTTTCCCTCTCATCTACTTTCTTGTTCTAATACCTCTTCTTGGATTTTCAAGGTTCAGAGATTTAACCTTTATCTCTCCTTTTTATTCTGCCATTCCAGCCATATCAATCACATCCATTCTGGAAAATACTAAAAGAAAATTTTTTAAGATAGCAGGTTTTTCTTTGCTCGGAGTGGCGATAGTCTTAATCTTCTTTAATGTTTTAACCCGTACATATTTGATCTGGGACGATGATTCTTCACAAATTTCTTACAGATGGCTTCTCAGAAATGTTGAAGAGGGTAAATATATTGGAAACGAGTGGTTTACAATACCTCTTGAAGATGGAAAAACTCCCTTCAGACTTTACACAGCCCCTTACATTTTCAAGAGGAATTTTCCTCCCTTCGAAAGTTTCGATCTTGTTCTCTCTTCAAGCCTTTGCTATTCCCATTTCTATAAAAACAAAAAATTTTATTCCTACGAACTTTCCTTCTACGAAAGACTTGAAAGGCATGAACTTGTAAAGGAATTCTTTTTAAAGGAGATTGAATATAAAAATCCCACTATAAAGGTTTACAATGGTAAGAACATGAGGAGAAAGGGGCTTGAGGTCTTAATCCCTCAAGTCCCCTATAACAAAAAGTTGCCGAGGGAGTTTGAAATTTTAGATGGAAGTGTCTATGGGAAGGAGACAAAAGGGTTTTTCCTCAATGGAAGTGAAAAAATAGAAAGAATATTCATCTCCAGGAAACCAATTGACAAATTTTACATCTTTTTCCTTGAACCTGAATCAGATGGAGTTGTAGAAATAAAAAATTTTATAAATTCAAAAAAAATAAAGCTTGAAAAAGGGAAGGATTCTTTCTACATTTTTAAGCCATCCCTTTCTTTCCCCTTTACAAAATACAGGTATAGTATAAGAGTGAAAGCTCAAAGGGGGTTGAAAAGAACATTTGTAAGGATTATTTATGATGAGGGGGAAGCTGGCTTACAGTTTCTTGAGATTGGAGATTTCGAAAATGCTTATAAATGCTTCAAAAATTTAAAAGAAAAAAGTCCTGAAATCATGCTTTATATGAAAAAATTAAAGAAGGGAGAAATTGATATTCCTGAAAATAAGATTGATCTACTCAAAAAGCTTTACACCATAAAGGAAAGAGATGAGTGGCTCAGGTATTTTAGAAAGATAACCGGACTTGATCCTGAATTTCTTGAAGAGAGTAAAA
>JBBIMS010000130.1:0-5732 GCA_037444285.1 Candidatus Aminicenantota bacterium
TGGAACCCTTGCAAAAGCCCACAGCAACAGATACGCAATCTATTTACAGGATAGCTGGACAATAGCAAAGAAGCTAACATTGAATTTTGGAGTGAGGGCTGAAAGAGAAAGGATCCCATCCTTTGGAAGCGCAGAACAGCATCTCGCAGTAGGTAAGCCAGCTGTATATTATTTCATTGATTTCAAATTTACTGATAAGCTTGCTCCAAGAATTGGATTCTCCTACGATGTATTCGGAGACAGCTCCCTCAAGGTTTTTGGAAACTTTGGAATTTACTATGATGTTATGAAACTCGAGATGGCAGAGGGTTCATATGGAGGATTCAAGTGGGTCTCCCATTATTATACCCTTGATACTTATGAATGGAACAAAATTGGTGGAAAACAACAGGTTCCCTTCAATAAAGATGCTCCCTACTACCCCGGAACATACATTACCTCCCTTGACTGGAGAATTCCATCCTTTGAGAGTCTTCAGCCTGATATAAAGCCGATGGCTCAATCTGAGTTTGCCCTTGGTTTTGAGAAAAAGCTTATGGAGAATCTCTCCTTAAGAGTGAGGGGAGTATATAAACACCTTATAAGAACCATTGAAGATGTTGGAGTTATGACTCCTCTTGGTGAGTCATACTTTACAGCAAATCCAGGTTCTGACTGGGTGAATGAGCAGTATGATCCAAGCTACTGGAAGTGTCCCAAGGCAAAAAGGGAATATCATGCTGTCGACATAGCTCTTGAGAAGAGATTCAGCAACAACTGGATGGGTGGTCTCTCCTACACATGGAGCAGACTATATGGAAATTACGCAGGTCTCGCAAGCTCTGATGAGTATGGAAGAACAGATCCTAATGTTGAAAGATACTTTGACCTCTTCTTCATGAGCTATACTCAGGATGGGAAACTTGCTGACGGTCTCCTCAACACAGATAGAACTCATCAGTTCAAGGCATGGGGTTCCTACACCTTTGACTTCGGAAAAGCCGGAAATCTTACCCTTGGTCTAAATGCCTTTGCTATGAGCGGGACACCTCTTCAGACGGAATTCCTGATGAACAATATTCAGGGTTACTATCCTCTCGGAAGAACAAAATGGCTCACAGCTCTCGGAGGAGATGTAGTATCCAAGAGAACACCTTTCATTTCCCGAGTGGATCTCTATGGAGAGTATAACTATAAAATTACAGATAGATACACAGTCCAGTTTAATGTCAATGTGACCAATCTCTTTGACTTCAAGACCGCAAGAAATGTCTGGAGGCTAATCAATCAGGAAAATATTTATCTTTCTGATGAGGATATTCTCAAGACCTTTGACTTCCAGAAAGTTATTAGAGATAATAATCTCCAGCTCGACCCAAGATATGGAATGGAATACGACTTTATGGGTTCACTCTCTGTTAGATTTGGTGTGAAGTTCCTGTTCTAAGCTGAGAATAGGGAAATAAAAGGGGGCGCCGAAAGGCGTCCCCTTTTTTATTTCAAAGATTTGAGAAAGACAATTCAAGTGATATAATTAGGGCATGAGAGTTAATAGGGATTTAAAAAATTTATTGAAAGAAATGGATAAAATCAGAAGATACTTCCTTTCAAAGAAAGAGAAACAAAAAATTGAAATTATTCTTAGAGGCATACTTGAAAAAAGAAAGGAAATTATTTTTGCCTATATATTTGGTAGTTTTTTGGATAATTTGTCCTTCAGAGACATTGATATTGGTGTTTACATAAAAAATATAGTCAAGAAAGAAGCTTTCAATTATGAACTGAGATTGGGGTATGAGATTGAGTCAAAAATAAAAATTCCAGTAGATTTGAAAATTATAAATTTTGCTCCCCTTTACTTTCAGTTTCACATTTTGCAGGGGAAAATCCTTTTTATAAAAGATGATGACCTATGGACAAACTTTTTAGATTTAACTTTGAGAAAATATCTTGATTTTAAACCTCTGCGTGAAGAATTCTTGAGAGAATTTCCCTAACAAAAGTCTTGATTGTAGATAACTTTCTACTTCTTCTCTAAAGACTCAATGACCTTTTTCACCTCTTCTGCATTTGGAGCATTGGGAGCAAGCTCTAAATATTTCTTCAGATTTTCTTTCGCTTTTTCAAAATCTCCTTTGTTGAAATAGGCATACCCCAGCTTTAAATAAGGTTCAGACCAATCGGGTTTTATCCGAGCTGAAAGATTAAAAAATTGAATCGCCTCATCCACTTTGCCATTGGAAAAGTAAATCTCTCCCACATTATAGGCAAGAATCTCATCCTTTGGGTTTATATTAAGAGATTCCTTGAAATTTTCCTGGGCAGATATGTAATCACCCTTTTTCACAAAGGACTCATCCAATCCTGCAAAGGCTTTTGCAGCGAGCTCATCCCCTTTAAGATCCTGTTTTTTCTCCTTTAATTTTGAGATAACAATATTGTATTCCTCAATAGCTTTATCATACTCACCCAGTTCTTTATAGCAATTCCCTAAATTGTAATGAATCTGGAAGGCTGACGGATTTTTCTCCAGGAATTTCATGTATGAAGAGATTGCTTCTTCATATTTTTTCTCATTGAAGAGTTTGTTCCCTTCATCAATTAGCTCAATTCCTTCCTCATATTCGGGCTCAGCAGCTTTTGCCTTTTTCAGGACAACATCTATGGAAGGGTTTCTTTCCAGCTGGCTAACATAAATGTCCTTCTCAAATGGCTCATAACCTTCTGCTGAAACCTTCAACCTCCATATTCCTGTTCCAAGCCCCATTATAGACCATTTTCCCTTCTTATCTGTCTTTGCATCCCTCACTGTGCCTTTTTCTTCCATGTGCTCAAGTATTATTTTTGCTCCAATAACTGGTTTCCCCTCTTCATCTTTAACTGTTCCGCCAAGTCGAGCTGTTCCTCTTCCTGCCTGAGCAAGAAGAAATGAAAAGGAAAGGATGGAAATAGTTGCAAAAATAAAAATTCTTTTTAAAAACATCTTTCAATCCTCCTGAATTTATTATATTTCAAATTTTTCCAATTTTTTCTTTGAGCTATTATTTGTGAGATTTTTAAGCTCAATTTCGACCTCATATCTCCCTTTTTCAAGATTTGTTTCAAAACTTAAAATATGAAAAGGGCTTTTTAGGTTTTTAATATCGTCAAGATTAAATTTCAACATCACCTCTTCCCTTTTCTGGAAAATTGTTTCCTTTCTTTCATTTCTTATATTAATGGAGAAGGAGAGGGTTGTGTAAAAGTCAGAGTCCTTTTTCTGGAGAGCAATTAACTTGTAGGGAATTTTTATCTGGAGGATATTTTTTTGGAGATCGATTTCAAAATCAATGTCAATCTTAGAAACTTTGAAATCAGGCCCCATTGTTGCCTGGGTTATGTTAATTTGTGCGATCTGATAGGCAGAAAGGGGTGTTAACTGATAAGTTCCAGACCAGTAATAGTCGATAAAGACAATTGGGAAAAATCCGTAATACCATATTTCTGTTGGGAGATCTCCATGATATCTTCCCATAGGGTAAGTGTATCTTTCTGTCGGAGGACCCAGCAAGATGTAAACCATTCCTCTGTCTTGAAGCCAGCCACCTTTCCCGAAGAGCTTGTTCGCTTCCTCTATCCTCTTGAAATACTCATCTCTGAATTCATTTTCTTCAGTCTCTGGAACCGGGTCTCTTCTCTTCCAGAACTCTTCAATAAAATTCTTCCTTTCTTCTGGAGGAAGGGAGAAGAAATTTATCTTTTCATCTTTTGTTATTATGTATCTTACCTTTGAAAGGAATTCTTTCTCCTCAACAGTTAAATTATTTTTGATTGATGGTCCACAGTAAAACAAAATCAAAAGCAAAAATATCGAAATAATTTTTCTCATTTCTCTTTTAAATTTGAAACTATCATTTTAATTTCTTTCTGTTCAGGATTTATCTGAAGAGACTTTTCTAAAGCAGAGAGAGCCTTTTCCTTGTCGCCGATTTTTAGATAGCATATGCCGAGAGAATTTAAAACAGACAGTTTGAGCCCAAAATGGGAAAGATACTGGTTGTATATCTCGATTGCCTCTTTGTATTCTCCCATTTCATGCAAAGCCATTGCAATTAATTCAAGGGATTCGGGCTCCTTATTTTCTGAAGAAATGAAGGGAGATAGGATTTCTTTTATCTGCTGGAATCTTTTCAGGAGGAAAAGGGCTTTAGAATAACCTATTGCAAACTTCTGATTCAAGGGGTTCTTAGAGTAAGCCTCTTTGAAAAGTTCACAAGCTTTTTCAATCTCACCTCTGTTAAGATGTTGAGAAGCCATAATAAAAGAATATGTCGGGTCATTAAGTGGAGGGAAAGGTTCTGAGTAAATAAGGGGTCTTGGGATATAAGGAATAGCTGAAACTCCAAAATCCTGCTTTTCAGAAAGTAAAATTCTATCCTTATCGTCCCTTATCTCAATTGTTAGTTTGTAATTCACTGATTTAAAATCTTGAAGTTCAAAAGAATCATGAACTGGAAAGATTTTCTGGGTTATATGAAGAGGAGCTGTTTTTTCTTTAACAAAATTTCCATTTTCATCGGTAAAGACAAACCTCACGCTATTGCACTTTTTCAGTTCACTTTCAGAGCCATAGATTGCAAACATTATATGAAGTTCTTCAGAGGCACTGAAATTGGGAAGAGAGGATAAGAATAAACGATTGTTCCTAATTTTGAAAGCCTTTTTATTTTTATCGTTCCCCTCCTCTTTAAGGCCGTATCCGAGAAGGGGAGAAGTTATGGAGATGCTTTTTGGGAAAGGAGGAACATTAATGTCTTTTTCTACTACTGTAAATTCCTTGGAAACAATATTTTTTAGTATTAAAGAAAGTTTATAATTTCCTTCAACTACTGGAATCAAACCCTGAATACTCACTGGTTTTGATTTTAGCTGATTTACATCGTTTTCAGTAAGGGTCATGGGAATCTTCCTTGTGAATTGATAAATGGTTTTACCCTTTAAATCAGAAAGTCTACCATCTATCTGGAGAGAGGTTTTATAGACACCCCCAACAAGCTCAACGGAAAATTTCTTAGGTTCTATTGAATAATGAATGAATGAGAGACCTTTTTCCTCGGGAAAAACCTTGCAAACTGAAGAGTTTTCAATGTAATTTGCTGTATAATCAACCTCTATCAACTCCTTGTATTTCAGAATTTTATCAGCATATTCATCCTTTACCCTTTTAAAGGGAAACTGGGAAATATTGGAAAGGAGAACCTGTGATGCGAGGGATGGTGCTGTGAGGCCTCTTTCTTCACCTGGGATAAGGGATACTGCCTTGTTTGCCAACTCTGGCTTTGCTTGATAAAGGAGTTTATAAGCATATTCAAAATCAAGGGGATCTGCTCCCCTATACATTTCAAAAAATCTCAGGAGACTTTTAGGACCATCTCTTACAGGGCTGTAAAGCTCATAATCTGATGAATCATCCCTTCTGAAAAAAACCACATAGAATGCATTGGGAAGCCCATATTTGCCAAGACCCTGATAAAACCAGACCTCAACTGGATAAACATCAGGGAGGTTATCATATCTTTCAATCTGATTGGGTTCTCCCAGAATTATATAAATCCTTCCCCTATCAGTCCTCCAGCCAGGAGTTGGTGAAAGTCTTCCAAAATACTGATTTGAATAGGAAATTCTCCTGTAATGCTCATCTTTAAATTCATTCTCAGGGGTATTTGGGTCAGGATCCCTCGCCTTCCAGAATGCCTCAATGAATATATCCTTTT
>JBBIMS010000131.1:0-5636 GCA_037444285.1 Candidatus Aminicenantota bacterium
CTTAGAAAGAGAATATTCTATTCCTTTATAGTTCTAATATTAGCATTCGGAGCATCATGGAATTTTAGCAGGGATATTTATAATTTCCTTTCAAAACCAGTTCTAAAGTATCTTCCAGAGGGAGAAAAACTCGCCTTCACCTCTATAGTTGACCCATTTATGATGTATCTGAAAATTTCATTCCTTGCTGGAATTTTCATTGCCTCTCCCTTTATCTTTCTTCAACTCTGGCTTTTCATTTCCCCAGGGCTTTACCCCCATGAAAAGAGATATGTAATACCCTTTGTTTTCTTTACAACCGTATTTTTCATTTCAGGAGGAGCATTTGGCTACTATTTCCTTTTCCCCTTTGCATGCAAGTTTTTTCTGAGTCTTGGTTCTGAATTCAGACCTGTTATAACCATAAATCAATACTTTGACCTTATAATAAAAGTTTTGATTGGTTCAGGGATTGTATTTGAGATACCAACTGTTACATTTCTACTTGCCCGACTCGGTCTTATAACTCCGAAGTTTTTAATCAAGAATCTTGGAATTGCGATTCTCATCATATTCATAATAGCTGCAGTAATCACACCCACAGGAGATGCAATAACCCAGACAATAATGGCAATCCCAATGCTTGTTCTCTATCTTTTAAGCATTCTCATCGCTTTCATTTTCCAGAAAAAGGAAAAGAAGGAGCTTAAGGGTTGATAACACTTTTGAAGTTAGCTCTTGTATTATTCTTAATTTTTTTATTACTGAAATTCAAGCTTGATCTGGGGCTGACAATGCTCCTTGGAGCAACTTTCTCTGCTCTTCTTTTCAGAATGTCCCCTTATAATTTTTTAAAGAGTGTTGTTGAGGCAATCCTTGAACCCTCCACCCTTGAGCTTGTTGGTGTTGTCCTTTTAATCTTAATACTGGGTGAGATCTTGAAAAAAAAAGGGGAGCATGGAAAAACTTGTTTCATCTCTTCAGTCTCTAATTCCTTTTCCCAGATTGGTCCTTGTCCTCCCCTCATCAATAATGGGACTCCTTCCCATGCCAGGAGGGGCTCTCTTTTCAGCTCCCATGCTTGAGGCAACTTCAAAGGGTTTCAATCTATCAGCTGAAAAGAAAACCTTCCTCAATTTCTGGTTCAGGCACACATGGGAATATATCTGGCCCCTTTATCCTGGGCTTGTTATGACTTCAGCTCTCTGGAAATTACCCGTCCAGAAAGTTATAAGAGCATGGTTTCCCGCAACAATCCTTGCAATTTTTGTTGGAGCAATCTATATTTTTTTAAAAATTCCTAAGATAAAAATAGATGGAAATTATAACAAAAAAATCGAAAGCTTATTTTTCCTCATTAAAAGCCTCTGGGAAATAATTGCTGTTATAGTCTTGACATTTTTTCTTAATCTACCAATTCTTGCCTCAATGGGTATTATTACTTTTTTCTCATTAATCCTTCTAAAATTAAATCTGAAAGAAAAGATAAAGCTTGTCTTTAAATCCATCTCCTTCAAGACTGCTTTTCTTTTAATCTCTGTAATGATTTTTAAAAAAATTCTCCAGAATTCAAATATTTTTGATGATGTTTCAGGGAGTATGAATTTTCATGGGATCCTCTCCTTTCTCTCCCTTTTTCTCCTCCCCTTTATAATCGGATTCCTAACTGGCATGAATCAGGCATATGTGGGAATTGCTTTCCCCATCTTGACTCCCATTATAGGTTCCCCATCCCCAAATTTAACATTGCTTCTTTTCGCATATATGAGCGGATTTATCGGAACATTCTTTTCCCCTTCCCATTCCTGTCTTTCCCTTTCTGCTCAATATTTCAAAGCGAATTTTAAAGAAGTGTTAAAGATAATGTTTTTTCCTGCCTTCTCCCTTATATTCATCATTTTCCTTTATTCTGTTCTCACTATTCAATAACCTAATTTTCTCAGCATTTCCTCGTCAAATCCAAAGTGGTGAGCTATTTCGTGCATAACTGTTTTTGCAATCTCCCTCTTTATATCATTGACATCCCTGAATGCTCTCTCAAGGGGTTTCTGGAAAATAACTATACAATCAGGGGGAAAATTCCCATAGAATGCTCCCCTCTTTGTTAGAGGTATTCCCCTGTAAAGTCCAAATAGGTAATCTTTTGATTTGAGACCTAAGGATTTTAGATCTGATGGAGATGGATAATCCTCAACCATAATTACCACATTTTCAAGTTTCTCTCTGAAAATCTCAGGGAGAGAATCTATCACTTCTCCAACAATTCTTTCAAACTCTTTTCTTTCCAATTTATCCCTTCATAAAATTTCCAAGATTAAGTAATTTCTTGAAGCTTGATTTTTTCATTAATTTTTTCATCTCAAGGAATTGACGGATGAGTTGATTGACTTCCTGAACAGGTCTCCCAGAGCCTCTTGCAATCCTCAGCCTTCTCCTGCCGTCAATCCTTTCAGGATGAAGTCTCTCACCAGGGGTCATGGAATCAATTATTGCAATCATATGGACAATTTTCTTTTCATCAATATCAATTCCAGAAAGATTTTTCAAGGGTCCTATGGAAGGGAGATGCTCGAGAATATCTCTAAATGAACCCATCTTCCTAATCATTTTTAACTGCTCTCTCAAATCCTCAAGGGTAAATTCATCCTTTCTCAGCTTTTTTTCCATTTCCTCAGCTTTTTTTCTGTCTATTGCCTGTTCTGCTTTCTCTACGAGGGTGAGTATATCTCCCATACCAAGAATCCTTGATACAAGACGATCGGGATAAAAAGGTTGAAGATCAGTATATTTTTCTCCAATTCCGATGAATTTTATTGGTTTTCCTGTAACGGATACAATTGAAAGAGCAGCTCCACCCCTCTGGTCTCCATCAAGTTTTGTAAGTATTATGGATGTTATTCCAATTTTTTCATCAAATATTTTGGCAGATTTTACAGCATCTTGACCTGTCATTGAATCGGCTATGTATATTGTTTCTGAAGGCTGAAGCAAATCCTTGACCTCCTTAAGTTCTTCCATAAGCTCTTCATCAATATGAAGCCTTCCTGCAGTGTCAACAATCAATGGATTAAAGCCCCTATCCTTAACATAGACAATCAGCTCATTTACAATTTCTTTCAAATTCCCCTCTTTAACTTCATAAAATGATATTCCAATTGTTCTGGCAATGGTTTTCAACTGACTCTGGGCAGCTGGTCTTTTCATATCAATTGAGGCAAGAATTGGAGAGTAACCCTTCCCTTTTAGATAGAGGGCAAGTTTTCCCGCGGTAGTTGTCTTGCCTGTTCCCTGAAGACCTGCGAGCATAAAAATTGTTGGGATTTTGCTTGAAAAAATAAGGGGTTTTTCTTCTTTTCCAAAAAGTTCCATCAGTTCATCCCTGACAATCTTTACAAGGAGAGTGTAAGGAGTGAAGCTTTCCATAACTTCTTTCCCGAGGGCTTTCTGCTTAACTCTTTCAATGAAATCCTTAACAACATTAAGATTAACATCAGCCTGAAGAAGGGCGAGCCTCACATCCCTTAGAGCTTGGTTGAGATTTGACTCAGTGAGTTTCCCCTCTCCCTTAATAAATCTTAAAGCCTTTTCAATTCCAGAAGATACAATCTCGAGCATATATTTATAATGGAATAAAGATAAAAAAGAGTCAAATTGTTTTATCTTAATGTTCACTGGTAATCCCCTTTCAGAGGAATATCGTATCCTGAAAAAAGAAATTACATTGTTTTGACTTGCCAGAAATTTTGATATAATTTTAAAGGGCTTTTAATGTTATTAGAATTGATATCTTCGCTTAAAAATTATCTTAATCAGTTAATAAACTGGTTTGAATCCCTGCCAGCCCTTTGGCAGGCAATCGTCGGAAACATACTCGCTTTACTAATTATTTTTCTTATCGGACTCCCTCTCAAATGGTGGAAGAAGCTCTGGGCTAAGCTGACGCCGCAAAATGAGCTCTCTAAAGCCAAATATCTGGTTAACTATAAAGATTTCTATAAGGATGAGCTTGAAATTCGGCATCAGTATCAATTTGTTCCAATAAGGGTGGAAAAAACGGAAGAGGGGGTAACCTCTTTCAATCCAGTTGAGATTGTCGAGGAATTCCTTAAAGGGAAAGAGACTGCTTTGATTATTGCTGGAACAGGAGGCATGGGCAAAAGCAGAATTCTGATTGAGGCAGTAAAGAAAAATCCCAATATTAAGTTTGTGAATACCCGTGCTTATAGAGAGCCTTCGAAAATAGAAGAGCTAAAAAGCGGGTTGGAAAAATTAGTACGGAAGAAGCAGGTCCTGGTCTTTGATGATTGTCAGGATTATTTTGGACAC
The DNA here is from genome assembly GCA_037444285.1 of Candidatus Aminicenantota bacterium. Lineage (GTDB taxonomy): Bacteria > Acidobacteriota > Aminicenantia > JBFLYD01 > JBBIMS01 > JBBIMS01. The sequence goes on from JBBIMS010000131.1 coordinate 4,306, forward strand.
TTTCCGAGTTTTTTAGATATACTCAGAATAAAGAATGCAAGGTTTATTGCAGTCTCACGCTACAGAGAGAAAATTGAAGAAGCGATTAAGGAAAGGCGGTTGGTCTTCAATACGATTCTTTTAGGACCAATGTTAAATCTCTCAGAAATAATAGAAAAAGAGGTAGAAGAAAAGGAGTTGAAAGATAGCATTCGCAGAATTTCTCAAGGTAACCCTGCTATTGCATTGATGGCAATTAAACATTTAGAGTATCTGAAAGGAAGCGGAAGACCCCTAACTCTTCGTGGAATCAATGATTCCTTCGGTCTTATGAAAGAAATCCTTAAGGATTTAATCAAAGCTGGAGAAGAAGCAGGCTCAAAGAATCCAAAACTTTTCCTTGGTGAACTTGCCATTCGAAACGGACTCTGGGAGGATGATGAGCTTTTAAAAGAAAATTTTGATATGGTAAAGGAGCTCAAGAAAATGGGGCATATAATTTCTGAACAGCATGGGGAGAATCAGTTATATTACATTGTGCCTGATATGCTCAGAGACTATATCATTAGAGAAGCCTTTTTTGATGCAGATATGATTAACCAGGAATTTAAAGATTTAGTTCTTAGAATGCCAGAGGAAGATTGTGTGGAGGCTGTCAGAATGCTCGGTATTCAATTTCGAGAGACTAATGAAAAAGAGATCTTTAAAAGGGGATGTGCAATGATTCTTGGAAGATTCAAAGGAATGTCTTCCTCACCTAAAATTGGGTTCGTAGCACAACAGAAAAAACCAAGAACAGAATTACTTATCGATTTAGGATGTGAGGCTTACGATTGGTTCGGTGACTATAATCTCATTAATGATATTCTCGGGGATTTCTGTATTGGTGCAGAAAGATTGGAGAATCCTTACTATGTGGGCAGAGCTGGTTTGTTCTATTATAAAACTGGCAATTTAGTCAGAGCAGAAAAATGCTTTAATCGTGCATTAGAATTAGCTAAGAAAACAGAAGATAAATATAGTGAAGCGGCTTCTCTTCATCAACTCGGAATGATTCAGCAAGACCAGGGCAACTACCCTGAGGCTGAAAAACTTTATAATGAGAGCTTAAAGATAGCTAAGGAATTGAAGGATAAATCTGGTATTGCGGTAACTTTGGGGCAGTTGGGAAGAGTGGCTGAGGAAAAAGGTGATTATGAAGAAGCAGTAAAGAATTATCTTTTAGCCTTTGAAATATTCAAAGAGCTCAAATCACCTTACATGAATCTTGCAGGTAAGGATCTTTCTCGAATGGAGGAAAAATTAGGAAAAGAGAGATTTGATGAACTTATAAAGAAAATCCTCGACTCTCT
>JBBIMS010000132.1:0-3495 GCA_037444285.1 Candidatus Aminicenantota bacterium
AAAGGGATAAACCTTTTACAGGAAGAGCAATTGTTCCAGCTGATAGGGTTTCCTCGGAAATGTGGGCTATTAAGAAAATGGGAACCCATTTGAAAAATAAAGTGAGAAAAATCAGGATAAAAAAGAATATCAAAGCCAATCCTATGTTTGAAAGGGGTCCTGCCAATGATATCCACATCATATCCTTTTTAGGATGACGGAGATAGGCGGGGTTTACAGGGACTGGATTAGCCCAGCCAAAAACTGGTAATCTCAGAATTATTAGAATAAGGGGAAAAAGAATTGTTCCAACAAGGCTTATATGATTTATGGGATTGAGGGAAATTCTTCCCATAAGCTTTCCAGTTGGGTCACCAAATCTATATGCAACATAGGCATGCATACATTCATGGACTGAAAGGGAAAGGAGGATAATTACTAAATAAAGTATACCATCAAATATTCTTGCCATATTACATTTTAAAATAACATATTTTTTTAAAAAAGCCAACAGTTTAGATTTTACGAATCGATTTATAGAACCTATATTCTCCACCAGTAGGAGAACTTTACGAAGATATTTCCAGTGGATTTTTTGTAAATTCCATCAATTTTCTCATATTTGGAGTCGTAGCCAGCGAAGAAAACAATGCCTGGCTTTAAAATCCAGCTCAGGAGAAATGAGCCATAAAGCTCTTTGTAGTAATGGTTGTAATCAACAATGACTCTCGTGGATAAATTTTTGTGAAGTTGATACTCTGCTCTTCCTCTCCAAACATTGTAATCGAGAACAACCTCCCCACCCCTTTCTTTCCAGAATTCATATTTCTGATATGAAATTCCAATTCTGACTCTTTCCATTGGTTTGAATTGTGCCCAGAGGAAGCTGCTAAAATTCCATCCTAAGTATGGATTTTCAGGATCATATAGAATCCCTTCCCCTAATCTCATTCCAGCTTCTATCTCAAGCCATTTTAAAAGATAGCTTGTGAGGGAGAGGCCACCATACTTTTTTCTGAAATCAATATCCTGATATCTTTCCATAGAATTTGTGAAGGAGAGAGCAAGCCTGTTGAAATCCCCTATTCTAAAGTCTATCTGGGTCTGGAGGGCATCCTCAATTTGAGAATTCATTTCATAATCATAATATCTTTGATAGCTTATATAAGCTGATGCCTGGTTAAGAAATTTCTTTTGAGGATAGACTGAGAATGAAAGCCAGCTTCCAATTTTGTGATAATCCTTTCTGTTTATAAATCCGGCAAGGGCTTCAAATTCAGGATGAATTCCTTTATAGGAAAAGCCACCTGAAATATATCTCGAACTGTAAAAAGTGTTTATGAAATATGCAGGCTTATAATTACTTTTTTCTTCACCAATTGAAGTATTGGAAAGGGTAGCCTGATAGACAAAATAAAAATTCTTTTTAAACTTCAACTGCCCGTCAACTCCAAAAACTCTATTAAAGGAGCCATCGATTTCTTTGTCTGTAAATGTTAAGCCAAAATAAGACTCTTTGTATAGATCCATCTTTAACCTGAAAATATTGAAAAGTGCCTTCTCATCACCTCCTTTTGCATCTACTATTTCCCATAAAGACTCTGTTGGTTTGCTGTCCATTGCGCTCATATAACCTATTGTGAATCTACCAGCCTTTCCAGTTATCTTACCACCCCAGCGGGGATCGATTATCCTTCTTGTATAAACAATGTCAATGGAAGGATGGTTGAAGATTTCATACCCTTCAAGGAAGAAAGGTCTTTTTTCAGGCCAGTAGAGAGCATATCTTTGATTTACATCAATCTGGGGAGCATCTGCTTCAATGTGGCTGAAATCAGGGTTAAATGTAAAATCAAGAATGATGTTGGAGCTAAGCCCATATTTAAAGTTTACTCCTGCCTCAGGGTCTATTTTCTCCCCTTCTCTTTTGATAGATGTGAAAACAGGCATTATTTCAATATTCCTTCCTCTTTCAATTTCGCCTTCCACTAAAATCTCCACAGCCTGCGTAAGTAGGGAAGGGATATCCCTTGATATGGCAGGGTAAGAAATTAACTCAGATTTTCTCGGTATATTCCTTCCTAAAAATAGCCCCCATCTATTTTCTTTTTTATTAGGAAATCTGATACTCTTGAAGGGGATTTTTATTTCAATTTCATATCCTTCCTTCGTAATTCTTCCATTGGAATAAAAAACTGTATCCCAGGATGTATCTATGTTATCGGAGCCACCTTCCTCTATTCTTATCCCATCCATCTGAATACCTAAAGGATTGAGAAAAAATGTGAATGCCCTTCTCTTTTCGTTAAAGGTGTCAAGAAATATGAGAATCCAATCATCAGAAAATACTTGATCCCTCTGGGCAAGGGTTGCCCTTATCTTGTTTGGCTCAGAATCGAAACATTTAAAAGCCATATAAAGATTCTCTCTATCATAACCAATGTAAAAGATTGTTTTTTCAGAAGGTACTCCCTTCTCCTTTGGTGTGAATTGGACAAAATCTTCAATCTTTAGAGCCTCATTCCATTCTGGATTCTCCTCTACATACCCATCAATTTTTGGAGGATTAGAAATTCGGGGTATTTTAAGGGTTTCTGAAGAATATAAGGATAGGAAAATTAAAAAAATCGACATCATTGTATAGCTTATTCTCCTCATTTCTCCAACTCCTTGCTCAGACTCATATAATAGAAACGATTATCAAGATAAAAAAGTTCCTAATTAATATGAAAATTTTCTGTAAAGAATTAAAAAATTTAAATATACTAACATTCTAACAATCATTCCCACAAAACTTATATAACTTTATGATATAATGAAAATGGCGAGGATAAAGAATGGCGAGTAGCAATGAGAGGATAGAAAAAACGATCAAGAGCCTTTTAAAGAGGGCAGAAGAAGATCAGGATATACTTGCTGTCTTCCTTTTTGGAAGCCATGCTAGCAATGAAAACACCCCTTTTTCCGATGTGGATATCTGTTTGGTAATGAATTTTAAGACCATAAACTTTGAACAAATTAAATATTCTACTAAGCGTCTTGATTATATTAAAGATTTTCCTTTTGACATTTATATTTTCCAACAGCTTCCCCTCTATATTAGGAAAAGAGTAATAAAGGAGGGGAAAGTCTTGTTGGTAAAGGATGAAGACCTTCTTTATGATTTGGCTCTACGCACAGCACGGGCATTTGAAGACTTCAAGCATATATATCATGATTATCTACAGGAGGTGGAACTTGATGGATCGGGAAAGATTAATAGCAAAAATAGATGAGCTGGATACCTATCTAAGAGAATTAACGGAAATTATGCCTGCCAGCTTTGAAGAGTTCAAAAGAGTTGAGAAAAAAAGGGCATGTGAAAGACTTCTCCAGATTTCAATTGAATGCGTTATAGATATCTGTGCTTTGATAGTAAAAGGACTTCGCCTTGGTTTACCTTCTGAGGAAGATGATTTGTTTGAAAGGCTGGAAAATGCCAAGATAATTTCTCCTAAAACGAAAGAAACTCTAAAG
>JBBIMS010000132.1:3506-5567 GCA_037444285.1 Candidatus Aminicenantota bacterium
TTTTAGAAACATAATTGTTCATGAATATGGAAGCATTGATGATAGTTTGGTTTATGAGTTTCTAACTCATAAGCTCGATGACTTTAATGAATTCAAAAGGGAAATTCTGCTCTTTACCTCAAAATTTGGTCGGTAAATTAAACGAAGTTCAGTTTGCTTTTAGAACTTCATTTAGTAAAATAAAACTATGAAAAAAGTCTACCATCTTAACCTTGATGCCTCCCTAATTGAAGGAGCTGAATATGCCCTTCTTCCTGGAGATCCTTTCAGGGTGGAGAGAATTGCCAATTATGTTGCAGGGAAATTCAATACATTTTCAAAGAAACTTGCATGGAAGAGGGAATTTTGTTCATATCTCACTGAAATAGAGGGGGAAAAGGTTCTGGTGATCTCAACAGGAATTGGAGGACCATCTACATCTATTGCTGTTGAAGAGCTTGCGATGCTCGGGTTAAAGACAATGATCAGAGTAGGGACAACAGGTGCAATCCAGCCATATATCGAGATCGGAGATGTTGTTATAACTTCCGCATCTGTCAGACTGGATGGAGCCTCAACCCATTATGCTCCAATTGAGTATCCAGCATCATCCAATTACGAAGTTATCCAAGCCCTCAGGGAAGGAGCTATTCTCCTTGGTTTTAAAGATGGAAGGAAGAGGGTCAAAAGGGAGAGGGCATTTCATATTGGAATTACTGTTTCCTCAGATACATTCTATCCAGGGCAGGAGAGATATGATTCCTATACAGGATATGTAATAAGGAAATTCAAAGGTAGCAAAGAGGAGTGGGAGAGATTGAAATGTTTGAATTATGAGATGGAGACAGCAACTCTTCTTACATTGTGTAATGTTTTTGGTCTTCGTTGTGGAGCTGTTACAGGAGTTATAAATACAAGGAGGGGAGAAGAGGAGATTACTGAATCTGCTCTTAACGCTGGTGTTGAAAGTGCCATTTCAGTGGCTGTTGAAGGGATGAAATTTTTAATAGAAAAGGAAAGATGAAAACAGCTGTTATTTACTCTGAGCACTTCCTTCACCATAACACAGGCGAGGGGCATCCTGAATCTCCTGAAAGATTGAGGAGAATAATTAGATATTTAAGAAGCAACCCCCAGTTTAAAGGTCTTGAATTTATTGAGCCAAGACCAGCTACAATTCAAGAAATAGAGTATGTCCATAAGAGGGATTATATTCAAAGGGTGGCGAGGATTTGTGAAAGGGGAGGAGGGAGTCTTGATCCCGACACTGTGCTTTCAAGGGAGTCGTTTAATGCTGCCATCCTTTCAGCAGGCGCTGGCTTAACAGCTTCTGATTTAATAATGGAAGGGAAGACAAAGAATGCTTTCTGTGCTGTAAGACCACCAGGACACCATGCTGAAGTTGACAGAGGTATGGGTTTCTGTATATTCAACAATGTTGCTATAACTGCAAGGTATCTCCAGAAGAAATACGGTATTGAAAGAATACTGATAATTGACTGGGATGTTCATCATGGAAATGGAACCCAGCATATCTTTGAAGAGGATGACTCTGTTTTTTACTTCAGTATACATCAGTATCCTCATTATCCGATGACAGGAAGAGCAGAGGAGAGGGGGATTGGAAAAGGAGAGGGATTTACTTTAAATGCTCCTCTTGGTCCAGGTGCTGATGATAAAGTTTATATTCTTGTTTTTAGAGAAATTCTCAATCCTGTGGTTGAGAGTTTTAAGCCTCAATTTATCCTTATATCAGCTGGCTTTGACTGCCACATGGAGGATCCCCTTGGAAACATGCTGGTTTCAGAAGCTGGTTTTTATGAAATTACAAAGATTGTTATGGAATGGGGGAAGAAGTATTCAGAGGAAAGAGTTTTAAGCCTTCTTGAAGGGGGGTATTCTCAGGGACATCTTCCTCCCTCAGTGGGAGCTCATATATTGGCTCTTATGGAAGAAGTTGTCAGTTGATCACTCCTTGAATCTTAAAGGTAACCCTCCTGTGATTGAAAGGGAAAGATTGAAGAAGAAACCAACGATCAGCATGACTATAAATGTAATTATGAAATAAAATATCGGACCAAC
>JBBIMS010000133.1:0-5480 GCA_037444285.1 Candidatus Aminicenantota bacterium
TTTAAATCCCCTTGATTTGAATACACCAAGCATAACCTCTGAATCAACAAGATTTTTTGCACAACCGAGGGAAATCATCAAAAGATTCTTCATTTATGGGTATATCTTGTAAAGCATCCTTGGGAAAGGAATGGCTTCCCTGACATGGGAAAGTTTACATATCCATGCAACTGTTCTTTCAAGCCCGAGACCAAAGCCAGAATGAGGAACTGTCCCGTATCTTCTCAGATCTATATACCATTCGTAGGGTTCTCTCGGGAGACCCGCTTCCTCTATCCTTTTTAGAAGCAGATTTAAATCGTGGATTCTCTGGCTTCCTCCAATAATTTCTCCATACCCTTCTGGAGCTATCATATCCATGCAAAGAGCAAGTTCTGGATTCTCTGGATCAGGTTGCATATAGAAAGCTTTTATCTTTGCAGGATAGTGGGTTATTATAACGGGTCTGTCAAATGATTCAGAAACTATTGTTTCCTCATCCCCTCCAAGCTCGTCTCCCCATTCTATATTTACTCCCCTTTCTTTTAATATCTCAATAGCCTTTGTGTATGTGATTTTTGGGAAGGGTTTTTTAACATTTTCCAAGGGTTTGATATCCCTTTCAAGAACTTCAAGCTCCTTTCTATTCTTTTCGAGAACTGATGAAACAATGAATACAACCAGATCCTCTGCAAGCTCAATAACATCTTTTAGTTCTGCAAAGGCTACCTCAGGCTCTATCATCCAGAACTCCATCAGATGCCTTCTCGTTTTGCTCTTCTCTGCTCTAAAAGTGGGTCCAAAGGTATAAACCTTTCCGAGTGCCATGGCTCCAGCTTCTGCATAAAGCTGACCACTCTGGGTTAGATAAGCTTTTTCGTCAAAGTACTGGGTTTCAAAAAGAGTTGTTGTTCCTTCACAAGCTGATGGAGTTAAAATGGGTGTGTCAAAGAGGACAAAACCTCTGCTGTCAAAAAACTCTCTTATACTTCTTATTATATTTGCTCTAATTCTAAGAATTGCATTCTGTTTTAAAGACCTTATCCACAAATGTCTATTTTCCATTAAAAAAGCCACACCATGCTCTTTTGGTGCTATTGGATAATCCTCTGAAATTGATATTATTTCAATATTTTCAATATCAATCTCATATCTTCCCGGAGCCCTTCTTTCCTCTCTTATTTTCCCCTCAACAATTAAAGAGGATTCCTGAGTGAGGGAGTCAAATTTCTGAAAAAGGGGGTCATCCTTGTCAGGACTTGAAATAACTCCTTGAATAAGACCTGTTCCATCCCTTATAAGGAGGAATCTGACTTTACCTGATGACCTTTTATTATAAACCCATCCCCTTAAAGTTACCTTCTCTCCCACATATTTGCTAATATTTTCAATATAAACCCAATCCTTCATAAAGAACATTATAGATTAATCTTGAATATTCTTCAAATTGATTTTGTGCGAGGCAAGGACATTCCTATACAGTTTTTGAATTATGGATATGGGTTATGGGAAATTTTCCTTTGCACCTCTTTCTTCGAGGATCCTACCATCTTCCACCCGCAAAATCCTGTCAAAATGAACTTCTCTGAACTCTCTATGAGAGATTATGATGATGGTTTTCCCTTTGAGTTTTTCCTTTATAAGACTCTTAATTCTTCTCTCGACTCTGAATCAAGCTCTGATCCTATTTAATCTTAGAAAGTTCTTTGAACACCCTGTTTACAATTCTTTTCGTCATATCCTCAATCAATTCCAGGTTACTCATTTCCTGAACATGATCTTTGGCTTCCATTATAACATCTCCTGTTTTTGAGTCCAGCATCTTTAATTCTATGGATATGAGATAGAAAAACCTTTTTGTGGGAAACTGAGCTTGTCTTGGATCAGCTGGTCTGGGATAGAATTCCACTCCTCCCGCTACTTTGCTTTCATACCGAGAGACCTTTCCGCATACTACTGCATCCACAACAAAAGTTTCTCGGATTTCCTCAAGTTCAGAGATAGAAATATCGTATTTTTTGATACCAAGGCTTTCAGTTGGCCCCTTTACACTTTCAGCCTCTACTGTATCAAATCCTTTCTTTTTTAGCTCCGAGGCAACAATCTTTGAAACTAAATTTCCTGAATTTGGTGAATCAGGAGCATCCTCAAAGTCTATTACAACCACCTTTTTATATTTTTTGAAATCCACTCTTGGCTCTATCTTCAATTCTTCTCCTGTAATAAATCCTGAAAGAAATATTGCCAGAATAAGTATTCCTGGGATGCTTTTACATTTTCTCATTTTGCTTCCTTCCCAGCTATTTTTAATTAAAAATAATTCTCAATCACAAACCTTAAAATTTGCCCTTTTTTGGATTTCAAAGCCTCTTTCAGGTTCGATTATGTTTACCTCAAGGATATAATCTCCTTGGGGAAATTCTGAAAGTGGGATGCTTATGTAAAAAGGAGTCCTCTCTTCTCCAACAGTAAGACCAGTCTTAATACTTCTTTTCAAATCTTTGTCCTTATATATGTTAATTCTTACATCCACTTCTCCTTTCTTTTCTTTTGATAAATACTCAAAAAATATGGAGAGCATCTCATTTCTGTAGAATCTGTTGGATGGTCTCGGATAGAGTTTCCTTCCGTTGATCTCAGGTAGACAGTTCTTCCCATTCAAGGAACGAATGAACTCAGTTTCATTTACAAAGAAAAATCTCTCAATCCCTTCTTCTGCCTTAAAAGAAGGAACCTCTATCTCCTTATCTTCCATCTGCATGAGATTCCTGATTTTGTCCTCAATCCCCACCTTTATTTTGTACCTCCCTGCTTCCAATCCCTTTGTCCAGTAAAGGGAAATTTTTTTGTCAAAATCCCCTTTCTTCAGAACAAAATAAACCTCATCCTTCACCTCATCAACAATCCTTCCATCCCTCTCCAATTTTGCTAATATTAGAAATCTTGAGGGAAAAATTTTCTTTTCAGTCCCATTTTCCTCCCAGATCAAAGAGGCAAGCCCAAGGTTGGATGGTTCTATGGAAAAGACAAGGCATTGATTGTAAGAAGTTGATATTGATGTGCTTTCTATATTGATTCCAATTTCTTTCTCTCCTCCTTTTTTCTTCTCACCTTTCTTTAAAAACTCCTCTAAATCCCTGTATTGCTCCTCTTTCCAGTCCCTCGCAAAATAACCATTTCTGTGCCTTATTTCAACATCTTTCCTTTTTACCTTAACCTTTATTTTCCTGTATTTTCCGTCCATTCTTCTATTCTTAGGAGTGTATCCAAGGATATAGGTCTTACTCATCATCTCTCCTATCATCTGCAAACCTTCATTCATGTCATTGGTGTTGGTTATAGCCTCTCCTCCTGTGTCATGGCTGAGTTGTCTGAGATAGCTCTGCTTGAGGGATGGACCAACCAGGTGTCGGTGCTCCTCCCTCTGGGATGAGGTCATCGATTGACTGAACAAGAAGTCATAATCCTGCAGACCACTTATATCCAACGAATATACTTTGACATTGGAATCATTGAAGATTTTTGCCATATAAGCTGGATCTTGCAAATCCCGATATTTGCTACGAGGTATATAAAAACTTCCATATCCTTCTGATAAAAAGATAAGGGTCTTTTCACCCTCTATCTTTTTTAGCTCCTCTGCAATCCTCATGAGTCTTCTCAGGCTAAAAGAGGTCATCATTTCATATTCAGCAGAAAGGAACTGAAATATTATGTTCGGAGCGTCAGCTTCTCCTCTTCTTTCAATAAATTCCTTGTGCTCGAACTGGATGAAATCAGAGGGTTAAAATGAAGTTTTAATAGATTCTTTAATCGAGGTTGATATCTGATCAAAAGAAGTTGCAAAGAAAGTATCTCCCCACCAGAAGTAAGATTTCTCGCCTATAAAGATTAAAAGTTTATCCTCTTTTCGAAGGAATTTCCTGAGAAAATCCTCTAAGGGTTTCTTCAACTTTGTAAAATAGAATGGATTGGATATCATACGGTCGAATATTATAAGTATTGTTCTTCCTCCCAAGATTTTTTCCAATCTCTTGCTCTCCTTTTCTTCCAGACCTTCGATCTGATATTTTCCTTCTGAAAACCTCTCAAGATAAAAGGTGGTAATCTCCTGCCTTTCTCCATCCTCAAAAACCTCAAAATCCTCCTTTTTTAAACCTTCAACAAATTTCCCTTTCTTGTCAAGAACAATTGTTGGAACACTCACCAAATAAACCTCCACCTTCTCCTCAACCTTTCCAACTTCCTGGGAAAAGGAGGTAAAAGATAAGATTGATAAAAAAACCAATAGAAAACACCTCTTTTTCATCTGAGCCCTCCTTTTCATATTCTCCTTTATTTTCTTTCCAAAATCAATCTTTTTCTTTCTAAACTCAATATATCTATAAAAATCCAGAATTCAAGATTGTATATTTTTCTTAAGTGTTCCCCTTTTCAATATTAGTTCCCTTATTTTGAACCTTCTCCTCTTTGGTGGGTCTAAAAGGCGATCGAAACCTTTCCTATTTTCGCAAATTTTTTCTCACCCTCTCTGCAAAGTAGATAAGCTCTCTCACCTTTTATTTTAATAACCTCTTCGGGGTTAAAGTTTGCAATTCCTTCACCCATATAATCTCCATTTATATTGAAGACATCAACATAAAATTTGTTATCCTTTTTTTCAAAATTGTTTTCAAGCCAGCTTTTCCATGTCCATACTATCAATAAGTTGTTTAAGGTGGTAAGTGCTCTTATAATAGGAAGATTTTTAGGATATGTGAAATTTATACCTTGAGCTTTTATCTGAGCAAGTTCATAATTTTCTTCCAAGTAATTTTTTACCGCTTCTGAAAGGGACAAAGATTTTGCATTTCTTTGGATTGAGCTCAATCTTTTCCCTTCTAACGAAAATATTTCGATTTTATAATCATCTTTATGGGCGTAAAAAACGAGATTCTTATTGATTACCGGGAAGACATATCCTGAAAACACATCTATTGCCTTTGTATTTATAATTGTCTCTGGTGTAGAATATACTTCCTTTATGTTTCTATTTTCAATATCAAAAGTAATGAATTTGTGAAAAATTGATGGTCCCTGAGGAGTCAGTCCTTTTAAAACTTGTCCATAAATTCCTATTAAATTGTCTCTTTCAGTTGTATACAATCTGAGAATAGGAAAAACTGGGATATCAGAAACCAATCTATATTGTTTTAATAAGGTGCCATTAGTATTTAATATCTGAAGCCTTAAACCCATAGTGTCAGGAACAAAAATCTTTTCACCACTGATAAGTATGAGATTAGGAGAACCTACTCCAAATTCTGCCGGTCCTTGCCCCATCTTTCCTACTGTTCTTATAATTTCGCCATTTTTATTTATTACTTTAATGTTGTTAGAACCTCTATCGGCTAAAAAGAATTCTTTATTTAGCTCGTCAATATCAGAAGTAGTGTAGCTAACTTCAAAAAATGTCTCAATACTTAAAATAAATTTAATCTTCTCATTGCATATAGAAAATA
>JBBIMS010000134.1:0-2383 GCA_037444285.1 Candidatus Aminicenantota bacterium
AAACAAGTTTTCAGTCAGTTTTTTAAGGGTAAGCTCCTGGGAAAATGCTACATTAAGGGGAAGGAACCAAAAAATTAGAAAAAGACAAGAGAGTTTTCTCATCATCACCTCCTAAGGTCTTATTCCTTTTTATTTTACTTTAATTTTTTTCAAAAGTTTATGTGTAAAATTTTTTAACATTTTTTTGATTTTTTTTGGAAATCTTTTAAATATCTGGTAAAATGAGTTTGTTATGAAATACAGATACTTTGCTCCCTTCGGGATTATTCTAATTGTTTTTTTATTCTTTCTTTTCCATGTTCAAAACAGAATAAAGAAGGATACTCTTTCCACTTTTTCAATTTATCAGAGCTCAATTTCCAAATATGTTTCCTTTAAATTTTCCCAATTTCTAAGGGCAAGAATGGTTGGACTTTCTGTCATTTCTTCCATCGATAATATTAAAAAAAGGGATATGGATAAAATCCCAAAGGACATTGATGATTACTTTAAATATGTGAGGGAGCAATATGTAAAGGGGATTTTCCTTTATGAGGAAAATGGATTGATAATATATTCAACATTTAAGAGGGAGATTGGCTTAGATCATTCAAATACAGATTTCTTTAGATTGTGCAAAGAAAAAGGTGAAAAGGGGAAATTTCTTGTTTTGCCCCTTTTAAATATGAAATACAATGAATTATTTCCTCACCTAAAACTTGAGCCATCTGACATCTTTATAATAACCCCTGTTTACGCTGACGGGAATATTTTCTCTGGAGCTCTTGCAGCAATTATTGATCTCAAGGGTTATATTGATAAGGAACTTATCCTTTCTGAGCTCAAAGAGTTCAGCGAGATATTGATTATCTGGAATGATGGGACTGTATTGTATTCCCACTCCCACCCTGAAATGATAAAAAGAAACATAAATGATAGAAGTTGTCTTAAGTGTCATTCCTCTATGGGTCAATTTCAAAAAGCAATGGAGGAGCCTTCTGGAGGTTTTGAATTTTATTTTGGAAAGGAAAAGAAAATTGTAAATTTTCAGACAGTCCAGGCTGAAGATTTCTCCCTAAAACTTTTTGTATATACTCCCTATGAAAAAATTGTAGGGCTCTCCCATAGAGGTTTAAGCTCAACTCTAATCCTTGTATCAGCCCTGATCTTTGTGTTTTCCCTTTCGTTCTTTATGTTTATGAGATCAAACATCCAGAAGATAAGAGCAAATGAGAAAATAGAAAGTCTGAGAACCCGCCTCGAGCTGGAGGAGAAACTGAGGAAAACCGAAGAGAAATTTTATACCTTTGGAAATATTACCAGTGATGGAATATGGCTTTACAGAACAAAAGTTCCAATACCTATCAGCCTTCCAGTAGATGAGCAAATAAAGATGATTCTTGAGCATGGCTATTTAGCCTGGTGCAACGATTCGATGGCAAAGATGTATGGACTTGAAAGTAAAGAGCAGTTGATAGGGACTCCTCTCAGAGAAACTTTGAATCCAGAGGATCCAAGGAATATTGAATTTTTAAGAGCTTTTATTGAAAGTGGATACAATCTTAAAAATTATGAATCCTACGAGAAAGATATTCATGGAAAAACCCATGTTTTTCTCAACAGCATGCAGGGTGTTATGAAGGACAAGCATTTAATTGAGGTATGGGGTTCCCAGAAGGATATAACTGAAATAAAAGAGATGGAGGATGAAAGGAAGAAACTTGAGAATCAGCTCTTCCAGGTTCAGAAAATGGAAGCACTGGGACGACTGACAGGAGGGGTTGCCCACGACTTTAACAACATCCTTACTGCAATAATGGGGAATGCTGAGCTTGCCATATCAGGTATGGCTCCGTCAGATTCTAATTATAGAAGGATAAAATCAATTCTGGATTCAGCAAAGAGGGCATCAAATTTAACCCAGAAATTGTTGACATTCAGCAGAAAACAATTTGGAGAAACAATTCCAGCAAATCTTAATGATATAATAAAATCCATGGAAGACCTCCTGAGGAGAACAATTGGGGAGGATGTAAATTTAGTTCTGGATCTTGAAAAGAATTTGCAAAATGTTAAGATAGAAACCACTCTAATGGAGCAGATAATTTTAAACCTTGTAGTCAATGCAAGGGAGGCAATGCCAGAGGGAGGGACACTAAAAATTTCAACAAAGAATGTTTTTAAATCCAATGAAAGATGCTCTATCTGCTCTGAGTCAATAAATGGAGAATATGTTGAACTTTCAATTTCAGATACAGGAGTTGGAATCCCTCCTGAGATAAGAGATAAGATTTTTGAGCCCTTCTATTCAACCAAGAAAGATGGAACAGGTCTTGGACTTTCCATTGTCTATGGAGCGCTCTCCCAGTTAAAGGGGCATCTGAACTTCAAAAGTGAGGTTGGA
>JBBIMS010000134.1:2399-5471 GCA_037444285.1 Candidatus Aminicenantota bacterium
TTTTGTTTATTTGCCTGTATACAGAGGAGAGGAAAAGGTGGTGGAAAAAAGGATAATAATAGGAACTAATGAGATAAAAGGTGGGGATGAAACAATCCTTATTGTGGAAGATGAGAAGGATATCCTTGAGATGATGAGTGAATTTCTTTCAGAGCTTGGCTACGATGTCATAACTGCCCCCAGTGCTGAGGAGGCTATGGAGAAAATAGAGGGAATTTCAAGGGTGGATTTCTTAGTCACAGATGTTATTCTACCAGGGAAAAAAGGACCTGATCTCGCAAAGACAATAAAAGTAATTTATCCTCAGGTAAAGATTCTTTTTATCTCAGGTTATCCTGAGGATAGGCTCTCAGCTCAGGCAGTATTTGAAGGAGAAATAAATTTCCTATCAAAACCTTTCGCTCCATTTTCACTGGCAAAAAAGATAAGGGAAATACTGGACAGAAAGTCTTAACTCAAATTATTATACTTTTCAGTTCTTTCTTGCAAAAAGGGCATTTCCCGTCTTTTATTAAGATCTTGAGTAGCTGGATACCATATCTTTCTATGAGCAAATTTTTGCAGTACGGGCAATAAGTATTTTCTGCCGGGTGACCGGGAACATTTCCAATATAAACATACTTCAAACCCTTCTCTATTGCAATTTCTCTGAATCTTTCAAGGGTTTTTATTGGTGTTGATGGGATATGGGAAAGGAATCTATCGGGAAAGAATCTTGTTAGATGCCATGGTGTCTCATCTCCCAGATTTTTCAAAATCCAGGTAGATGCTTTTTCAATCTCCTCTTCATTGTCATTGTATCCAGGAATAACATTTGTTATAAGTTCAAGAGGAATATTTGAGCCCTTAATTTTTAAGATAGAATTTAAAATATCCTCCAATTTTCCGTGATGGGCAATCTTTCTATAGGTCTCCTTTGAGAAACCTTTTAGATCAATCCTGCATGAGTCGAGGAAGGGGAGAAGGAGAGAAAGGGATTCTTCTGTGAATGACCCATTGGTTACAAGATTTGTAAGAAGCCCCTTCTCCTTGCAAAGCCTTGCACAATCAATCATGTATTCAATTGAAAGAATTGGCTCGTTGTATGTCCAGGATATACCTTTGCATTTGTAATTTTTTGCAATCTCAACAAGCTCAGAAGGGGAAATAAATGAACCTTTTCCTGAACTTTTGAAAGAAAGATGGGCAATATCCCAGTTCTGGCATCCCGGACATCTGAAATTGCATCCATAAGAGCCTAAGGAAAGCCACTGAGAGCCTGGATAGAAATGGAACATTGGCTTCTTTTCAATGGGGGATACTGCAATGGAAGAGACTATCCCGTAAATCATTGTGTATATTTTCCCATTCTTTCGAACCCTTGTTCCACAATAACCTGATGCTCCCTCCCTTAATTTACATCTCCTCAGACATGTTAGACATTCGATTTTTTCTTTGTTAATTTCTTTCTGGAGAATAGACTCCTTGATCCATGGTTTTCTCCACTCTTCCATCCCTCTTCAACCATTCATGGGATATACTATACTCCTGTCATCAACAGTGGAGAGAATTTCATATATGGTTTTACCAAGAAGAGGGTGAACAAAAGAGGGACAGATCTCCGAAAGGGGAAGAAGGACAAATTTTCTCAGGTGCATTTTCTTATGGGGGATTTTTAGAGAATCTGAATTGAATACAAAGGGATGAAAATCCATAAGGACAATATCTATGTCGATTGGTCTTGGTCCTTTTCCTCCAGAATTACCATTTCTTCCAAGAGTTCTTTCTATCTCCTTTATTTTCTGGAGTAAAGGAAGGGGCTCAAGCTCTGTTAGAACGGATATTGCAAAATTAACAAACCAATCCTGATCTTTGAAATCGAGAGGCTCTGTAAGGTAAAGGGAGGACCTCCTTTCAATTTCAATCCCATTTTTTTCCATGATTTTAAGGCACGCTTCTATATTTAAAAGGGGGTTTCCCATATTACTCCCTATGGAAAGATAGTATCTCATTTTATAAGATCAAGTGTTTTAGGCTTTCTCTCAATATGATGAAGGATCAGCTCATTTGCTACATCTTCAATTTGAAATCTTTCCACTTCTTTCATTGGGAAATCCATCAATTTCAAAGGAGGATTTTTTGATATGAATTCTACAAATTTTCCTGTAAGCTCATTTACTTCTTTTGTTTTAACTTTTACGCAATTTTCGCAGTAAATCCCATCCATTGATGAAGAAAGAAAACCACTCCCTTCTTTCCTGCATTTTTTACATCTCTTTAAATCAGGTAAAAAGCCGGATATTTTCAATAGCCAGAATTTAAAATAGAGGAGGGAAAGCTCTATCCCAATTCCATTTGATGTTGCTTCTAAACAGGCTTTCAAAAGTCTAAATATTTTATCCTCTTTAACCCTCTGGGGAAAAAACTCCTCCACAAGTTCTATCATCTGGGAAAATCTCCTTAATATTTCAGGATCCTTCTGGATTTCAAAATAGGATTTTATAAGGTCAGCTGTTTTTATAACAAAGAGTTCTCTTCCTTCCCTCTCGTAATAAATAAACTTTATATGGGAAAGGGGTTCAAGGGATGAGCCAAAGCGGTTTTTGAATTTCAATGCTCCCTTTGCAACTCCTCTTACCACTCCATGCTCTCTGGAAAAGATCGTAACAATCCTGTCTATCTCTTTTAGTTTTATACTTCTGAGGACAATCCCTTCATCCTCTTTAATTGGCATAATGAAATTATAAAACACCCAAAATAAAATTTGAAGTATTCCATGAATTATGGTATTCAAATAGAGGAATGGGAAAAGAAAAGAATCTTTACATTAAAGATTTTGGGTGCTCAGACTTTGTCGGTAACGAAAGAAGAGATTACGGACTCCATTTAACTTCTATAGAAATATTCAAGAGATTTATTTTACCTGAGATTAAAGATAAGTTAAACAATTACTGCTGGGTTGATCTCTTTGCAGGAGAAGGCAACTTGATACTACCAATCCTGGAAAACATTCCTTTTGAAAAGAGGAAAGAGTATTTCAGAGAGCATATTTTTCTATTTGATTTAAGAAAAGACCTTGTAGAAAAATGCATT
>JBBIMS010000135.1:0-5471 GCA_037444285.1 Candidatus Aminicenantota bacterium
ATATGAGGCATCTTGCAAAATATTATGCAATGACAAGACCCATAGGGTTCTGGAAACCTGTTGAGAAAGAAGCCAGGAGACTTGGGCTAATTTAGGGAGGGAATTATGAAATTTATTAAAAGAGATTGGAAGCCTGAAGAGGCTGACAGTTGGACAAAGGAGGATTGGATTGCAATTTTAATATCACCTATTGCCTACGCAACTCTTATGGTTGGGCTTGCCCTAAGCCTTCTCCTTTTAAAAGAGGGTTTTGTAATTTTCGGTGTTGGAGTCCTTCTTACATTTCTTCTTCACTGGATAATTGATCCAAAACTTAAGGCTATCTCTGAAGAATATGAGAGAAAGCAGAAGGAATATCTTGAGCGTCTTGAAAAAATTGTGAAATGGAGGAAAGATGAGTAAGGGACTTTTTGTGGTATTGGGAATGACAATAGCTTACTTTGTTTCTTTTCTGGGTTTAATTCTTGCTTACTTTTCTTATAAGAAGAGAGCATTAGAATCTCAACAGAAAAGCGAAGATTCAAAGGAGGAGAGATGAAATTTTCTGAAATATTTTATGGAGTAGTGGTTCCCTCAATAATTTTTCTGATTTCCTTTATAACCACAATTCTTCTCTACAGGAAATTTTCCAAAGAAATTGGAAAAGATAAAAAGGAGAAGCCTTAAGAATTGGAGCCTAAAAAGGTATAAATGGCATGACCCTTCTCTCCTCACCCTTTATCTGATAAAGGAGATCAATTAATCCCTGTCCAAGCATTCCGTTTATTTCTTCCCTTTTCAGATTCTTACCTTTGAGAAGAGAAATCATCTTTAGAAATTCATCACTGAAGTTTGCAAAGGGAAGATTCTCTTTAAAAATAATAATGTTTCCATAACCCAGGCCATCCTTAAGAGCATCTAAAACCTTTAAAAACTCCTCAGGAGATTGTTCCTTTTTCCAGGGAATACCAGCTTTCCATTTCTTTTCTTTCGCCAATTTTTGAATTTCAGGTTCAAGACTGCTGGATAGGATAATTCCAGGCTTTGTGCTTGCTTCAATTATTTCCTTTAAATAATCTGAAGTTGAAGACTTCACAAAAATCAATATTCCTGAATCATTGAGAATTTTTATCCCTTTCTTTAGTTCTTGGGAATTTTCAAAATCATTGTCCTTTAACACAACATATCCCAATCCACCTTTAGAAAGGAGTTTTAAAATTCTCAAATCCTTTGAAATCTCTTTTATATCTTCAACTCCTAATAAAATAGAAAGCTTTCCCATTCGGGAGTTTGTTTGAAATTGAGAGGGAGAGGTCAAAATTGAAATATTTCTGGACTGTTCTATTTTTTCAGAAGTGTCTGCAAGGAGATTTATAATCTCATTTATCGAATTCCCTTTCAATGGCATAAAACCAATATCAAGGTCAAAAAACTCTACTGAGCGAGATTCATCAATTAGAACAGATGCGTCCTTTTCTAAAAATCCAGCCACTGTTGAGGATCTCAAGATATAAAGCTCTTCGCGAAGATCAGGGATTTTCAAGCTTTCTTCATTAGAAATGATTTTCAAAGCATTGTAGAGAAAATTGGCAACCTTTTCAAGAACCTCTGGCTTGATAAGGTCAAAGTCATCCCTTGGTCGGTGATATTTAAAATGGTATCCAGATGTCATAATTCCAAATCCCGGAACCCCTTTTATAAGAAAGCTTGTATGATCTGAGCCTCCTGGTCCACCCCTTGATGCATTTATATCTTTCATTATTTCCTCTGGGAGTTTTTGTTTTAAAATATTCCATATCTCAGGTCCATAGTAAATTCCTGGGAAATTTATCCTCCCATCCCCATGCCCAACCATATCAAGATTGAAGTAGGCAACTGTCTTTTCAATAGGAAATAAAGGATGGTCTGAATAATACCTTGAACCAAGCAAGCCCTGCTCCTCTCCAGCCCATAGAGCAAATACAATTGTCCTCTTGGGCTTAATATTTTCAGCTTTCATAACTCTTGCGATTTCCATTACAACTGCAGTTCCTGATGCATTATCGTTTGCTCCATTGTAGACCTCACCTGTTGGAGAGATCCCAAGATGATCCATGTGAGCTCCAATAATTACATATTCATTTTTTAAGACGGGATCAACTCCATCTATCTTTGCAATAACATTTCTCATTTTTCTTTTAAGAGCAACTGTTGTTTTTGCTGAAATTTCAACCCTCACTGGAAGTGATGTGCTCGCAACTTTTTTTTCTCTATCAATAATCTGCATTAGATAACGAAAATCTGTTGGGACTTCGCTGAAGATAAAATTCAAAACATTTTCAGTGGCAAAAATTGCAATAAAATCCTTTTTAAATTTCTCTGGTGGTATTGAAAGCCTGACCCTTTGGGGAGTCTCCCCAGGCTTATAAACAAAAATTATTCCCTTTGCCCCATTTTTGTATGCATTTTCAACCTTGGCTCCAATAAGAGATTCTTCTTCTAATTTCCCTTCGAGAAATGGAGGATAACCATTAACAACAAGGACAACTTTATCTTTAACTGAAATATTCTCATACTCATTCCATCTGTTTTTTTCAGATATTATCCCATATCCTGCGAAAACTAATTCTGCACTTATTTTCCCTGAGCCTGAAAATGGTATCACTCTCCAATCGTCTTCGTAATAAAAGGTTCTTTTTGTAGTTGGGCTCAAAATTTTTAGAAGCACATCCCCATCAACATTAAAAAATGGGTTTTCAAAATCTTGAAAATATCCTTTATCTGAAGCTGGTGTTATTCCCCATTCTTTAAATCTTTCTGCAATCCAATTGCTCGCCTTTTCTCCACCTGCAAGCCCACTCTTTCTTCCCTGGAATTCATCACTTGAAAGTACTTTAACATGCTGCAGAATCCTTTGCCCTGAAAAGGTTTCTTCCGAAAGTCCACTATATGCAAAAAATGCTAAAGCTATCAAAAGAAATGTAAATTTTACTACCCTCTTTTTCATCTTTTCCTCCTGATTATTTATACATGAAAATCAGCAAAAAGTTTTATTTTTCAGGGAATTATAAAGAGGACAAATACTCTCTAACTTTAATGAGACTTTCTACTCCATCAACATTCAAAATATCCACCTCTTTTCCATTGTTCTTAGCAATCCTCTTTATAAGCCCTGAGAGAACCTTTCCACTTCCAATTTCAACAAAGATTGAAACACCCATTTGAAGCATTAGCTCCATTGAGTCAAGCCAGCGAACAGGTCTACTAACCTGCCTTTTTAAAGAATCCCTTACTTCATCAGCTTTTTTCACAATTTTCGCATCAACATTTGTTATAACAGGAAAACATGGATCCCAAAAATTTATAGAATCAAGCTCCTTTGAGAGTTTTTCCTCTGCAGGCTTCATAAGAGAGCAATGAAAAGGTGCGGAAACGGGAAGGATAACATGTTTTGGAGGCTTTAGGCTCGAAATGACTTCTTCAACCCCCTCCCTTTCTCCTGATATTACAACTTGCTCATGACTATTTATATTGGCAATTTCGACAACACCATTGGATTTCTTGCAAGCATTTTCGATATCTTCCCTTTTGGCGCCGAGAATTGCAGCCATTGCTCCCTTCCCTACTGGAACAGCTTCCTGCATGTATTTTCCCCTTTTATGAACTATTCTCACTGCATCCTCAAAACCTATTGCCCCTCCACAGAGAAAAGCTGAATACTCTCCCAGGCTGTGACCTGCGGAGATGAATGGGACAAAGTTTAACAATTTGTAAAGGATATAACTGTGAACAAGGAGAGCAGGCTGAGTATTTTCTGTCAATTTCAGCCTTTCCTCAGGACCCTTAAAGCAAATTTTAGAAAGGGGGTATCCAAGAACCTCATCAGCTTTTTTGAAAATGCTCCTTGCCTCTTCAAAGGAATCCCAAAGATCAGTTCCCATTCCAACAGCTTGAGAACCCTGACCGGGAAATAAAAAAGCTATTCTTCTCTTCTCTGCACTTTCAAGATTCATAAATTATTATTTTATTTATCTAAAAAGAAGTGTCAACAAAATCAGGTGGCAGCTTCTTTGATCTTCTCCTGAATAGCTTGAAGCATAGGAATCTTGACGCCCTTTTCAATCGCTACCTTTATTGCCTCTTCATAACCAGCATCTGCATGCCTTGCAATTCCTATTCCAGGGTCAACAGTTAAAACCCTTTGAAGTCTTTTCTCAGCAGAATCAGTCCCATCAGCAACAATTACCATTCCAGCATGAATTGAAAGCCCTATTCCAACTCCTCCTCCATGATGGACAGAGACCCAGGATGCTCCACAAACAGCATTTAAGAGAGCGTTTAGAATAGGCCAGTCTGCTATTGCATCTGAACCATCTTTCATCCCCTCTGTTTCCCTGAAGGGTGAAGCTACAGAACCTGTATCAAGATGATCTCTTCCGATTACAATTGGTGCTGATACTTTCCCCTTTTTAACAAGGTAGTTAAATCTCAGACCGCCTCTATCCCTTTCTCCATATCCAAGCCAGCATATTCGAGCAGGAAGCCCCTGAAACTTTACCTTCTCTTCTGCTTTTGTAATCCATCTTCTGAGTATTTCATCCTCAGGAAATTCCTCGAGGATTGCCTTATCAGTCTCTATAATATCTTTTGGATCCCCTGACAGGGCTACCCATCGGAAAGGACCTCTTCCAAGACAGAACAAAGGTCTAATGTATTCAAGGACAAAGCCCGGGATCTCAAAGGCATCCTTAACACCGACAGAGAAGGCCTGCCCCCTGATGTTGTTCCCGTAATCAAAGGTAATTGCTCCCATTCTCTTCAACTTGAGCAACCCTTCTACATGTTCAGCAATTGCTTCCAGTGCTCTTTTCCTGTATTCCTCAGGATTTTCCTTTCTCAGTCTTAAAGCATCTTCATAACTCATTTTGTTGGGAACATAACCATTCAGTTCATCGTGGGCAGAGGTCTGGTCAGTTAGAACATCAGGAACAATTCCTCTTCTTGCGAATTCAGGTATTACATCAGCTGCATTTCCAAGGACTCCTATGGATATTGCTTCTCCTTTCTTTTTTGCCTCTATAGCCATTGAGATTGCATGATCAAGATTATCAGTCATTGTGTCAAGATATCCAGTTTTAAGCCTCCTTTCAATTCTCTCTTTATCAACTTCCACTATTATTCCAACACCTTCATTCATAGTAATAGCTAATGGTTGAGCGCCGCCCATTCCTCCAAGCCCTGCTGTAAGAACCAATTTTCCTTTTAAAGAGCCTCCAAAATGCTTTTTCGCAACAGCTGCAAGAGTCTCATATGTTCCCTGCAATATCCCCTGTGTTCCTATGTAAATCCAGCTACCAGCTGTCATCTGACCGAACATTGTAAGTCCAAGGGCTTCAAGTTTTCTGAATTCGTCCCAGGTTGCCCATTTTGGAACAACCATTGCATTAGAGATCAAAACTCTTGGAGCTTCTTCATGGGTTTTGAAAATTCCAACTGGTTTACCCGATTGAACA
>JBBIMS010000136.1:0-5465 GCA_037444285.1 Candidatus Aminicenantota bacterium
TCCTCAAACCCTGGCTTGTATAGGGTCTGATAGGATAAGCCAAGATAAAGATAAGCCTTGGAGAGTTTTGGGTTGTATTTTATAGCTTCCTCATACTCTGCAACAGCCTTTTTAAAAGCCTGATCTGCATAAAACTTGTTTGCCTTTTTAAAATGATAGTTGGCTTTAAGGGAATTTAAACTGAGCTGTTGGCAGGCTGTTAATAACCCGAGAACTAACAAAATAGCTATAAAACCTATAAGCTTCCTCTCTTTCATAAATGCCTCCTTGTCCAAATAAGAATCATTTATAATAGAAAAATAAGTTTGTGTCAAGAAAAACAAAAGTATCCTGTAAATCCTTCATTGGAAAAGCTTTATTTCTCTTTCTGGGTTTTCAGAAAGTCCGTAAGGGATAAGATTGACTTTCCGTCTGTAATGATAGCCTGGACATTGGGAGCAATCTTTTGAACATACTCATACTGAATGAGGGCAGGATTCTGGGCAAGAGCCTGTCCTTTAATCTTAATTGCCTGAGCATCCCCTTCTGCTTCGATTATCTTCCTTTCTTTTTCTTTCTCTTCCTTTTCAAGAACATATTTCATCCTCTCAGCCTCCTGTTGAGCGATATGTTTGTTCTCGAGAGCTTTCTGGAATTCTTCCGATACCCTCACATCCCTTACAAGGACAGAATCAAGAAGGATGTTGTATTTTGGAAAAACATTTTTCAGTCTCTCCTCAATAACTTTTTGAAAAACTTCCCTTTTTGTAGTGTAGAGCTCCATTAAATTAAAGTTTGAAACTGCAATTCTTGCCTCATTTCTAATCTGGGGTCTAACTATGCTCTGGATATAGTTTTTTCCTATTGAACGGTGAAGCTCTGGAAGCTTATCTGGATGCAAACGGAATCTTACTGAAATGTCGAGAAAAACCCTATGCCCATCAGAAGTCAAAGCTTGAAGAGAGTCTTCGCCTCTTATCTCTCCCTCAACAGGAGATTTTATTAGGTTATAGGTTTGAACCTTTATGTCGTAAACAGTTACAGATTCCAAAAGAGGAATTAGAAAATACAACCCTTCTTTTGGTGTTACTCTTAACTCTCCTGTTACTTTATTAAAGATAATAGCTTTTTCTCCCGGTTCAACAATAATGTAGGATTTAAGCAGAAAGAAAAGGAAGATTAGTATTCCGATTAAAAAAGGGGTGAGACGGGTTAAAATTTTCAATGCCTTTAATGTCATTTTCCCTCCCATTTAGATTTTTATAGTAAGGACCTTAAAATTTTCTTTTAAAATCTTGCCATCCTCCTTAGCCTATCTATTCTCTTTGTCATGGGAGGGTGGGTACTGAATAGAGCAGCAATAGATTCCGCAGAAAGGGGAGAGACTATAAACATGTGGGAGGTTTGGGGAGATGCTTCAAGGGGTATTCTTCTTGAATATAGATGGAGTTTTTCCAGAGCGGATGCCAGATAAAGAGGATTGCCTGCAATCTGAGCTCCTGCCTCATCAGCCTTATACTCCCTTGACCTTGAAATTGCCATCTGGATAAGGAGGGCTGCTATTGGAGCAAGGATTATGGCGAAGAGCAGACCGAGACCTCCGTCCCTTCTCTCCTCTCTATTTCCTCCGAGAAAGAAAAGGGACCATTGGAGCATTCTTGAAAGATACATGATTGCTCCTGCTATTGTTGCAGCTATTGTTGAAATTAGTGTGTCTCTATTTTTTATATGGGAAATTTCATGGGAAAGAACTCCTCTTATCTCTTCCTCAGATAAAAGATCAAGAAGACCTTCGGTCACAGCCACTGCCGAGTGTCTGGGGCTTCTTCCTGTTGCAAAGGCATTGGGGGAAGGGCTTGGAATTATGTAGATTCTTGGTGTTGGAATATTCGCTCTCATTGAAAGTTCTTTGACGATTCTGTAAAGACCGGGAGCTTGTTCTGCTGATACAGGTTTTGCTCGATAGATGGTTAACACTATTTTATCTGAAAACCAGAAAGCAGTGAAATTCATTATCCCTGCAAAAATTAGGGCTATTGTCAAACCCTGCTTCCCTCCTGCCATTTCCCCTATGAAGAGAAGCAAGAGAGTTAGAGCAGTTAGAAGGATAATTGTTTTTATCGTATTTGTCATTCTCCGTCCTCCTTAAAATATTATTATAACTTTAATATTCATCTTTTCCAACTTCTCTTTAAAATTAAAAGGAGTCAACTGAGGAAGGGAAGGGGCTGTCCTTTGACAGCCCCCTCTTTTTATCACTCAACCTCGATCTTGATTTGCTTGGGTTTGACTTCCTCTTTTTTGCCAAGAGTGATTTTCAGGACCCCATTTTTATACTCAGCTTTTACCTTGTCATGATCAACAGTGTTGGGGAGTGAGAAGGAGCGATAGAAGTTACCATAGACTCTTTCAATTCTGTGGTAGTTTTCCTCCTTTGTTTCCTTCTCGAACTTCCTCTCGCCCTTTATAACCAATTGGTTATTTTCGATTCGGACATCAATGTCCTTCTCACTCACCCCGGGAATCTCAGCAGTTACAACAAGGGAATTCTCTGTCTCGTAGATATCAACAGCAGGGGTCCATGCTCCAGAGACAAGTCCCTCCTCCTTCCTCAGTCCTCCGAAACTCTCCTCCAGGAGTCTGTTCATTCTCTCCTGGAGAGCAATTAGGTCTTTCCAAGGATCCCATCTAATCAGTGTCATCTTATCACCTCCTTCAAAAATTTCTTAGTCCATTTATAATATATTTCTTTAGTATAATTTTGTCAAGTCCTTTAAAATTGGCTTTGGGACTTTATATTTGACATATAGCAGTTTTAATATATTTTTTAATGGTTCTTTTTCCTTTGTCTTAGCCTCTTTACATCCTTCAATCACAATTGTAATCTCTCCTTTTAAATCTCTACCTTTAATTTTTCCAAGGATATCTCCAGCAGTCCCCCTCAAAAACTCTTCATGAAGCTTTGTCATTTCCCTTGCAACAAGAACTTTTCTTTCTTTATCTTTTTTTGCTACAAATTCCAGAAAGTTTTTAAGCCTGTTTGCTCTTTCATAAATAACCACAGGAGAAGGAAAGTTTAAAATTTGCTCAACAAAATTTTCAAGGCTCTTTCCTCCTCTTGGTGGAAACCCTGCAAAGATAAAGGAGTTTGCCTCAAAGCCTGACACCATTAAGGCTGTTGTAACTGCTGAAGGACCAGGGATCGGTACTATTTCAAAACCTTCCTTTATCACTTCCCTGATAAGAAGGGCTCCTGGGTCTGATATAACAGGGGTTCCAGAATCAGTTATCAAAGCAATATCCTTTCCCATTTTCAATTCTTTGAGAATCAATGGCACTTTTTCTTTTTCTTTTGGCTTGTAGTAACTCATCAGATTTCCTTTTATTTCATATTTTTTCAGAATTTTTAAAGCCTCCCTTGTATCCTCACATACTATTAATGGAACTTCCTTTAGAATTCTCAATGCCCTTAAAGTTATATCCTCGAGATTTCCAATGGGTGTTGCCACAACATAAACTTTTGCCATTTCAGTCTCCTTCTGTGATTATTTTAAGTTAATAATCAATTTTTTCCAAAAATTAAAAAGTGTAAGAGGCTGGAGTCTTTTGAATTTTTCTTATATATTTTACTTCCCCCAGTCTCGGGGATAGAGGAAATCGTGTCCAACTGTTCTCCATGAAAGTTTTGGTATTACTGGCATTTTCCTTTTAAACTGAGAAGAAATTATAAGTTCCTTAACATAAAGAATTTTTTCCTTTGAAAAGCCTTTTTTTACTATATCTTCAACACCAAGTCTTAAATCTACAAGATAAAAAAGAATTTTATCCAGTTCTCTGTAGGTTAATCCGATCTCTCCCTCATCAGTCTGTCCTTTCCAGAGATCAGCAGAAGGGGGTCTTCTTATAATGGTTTCAGGGACACCAAGATATTCAGCAAGTTGATAAACCTGTGTTTTGTAGAGATCTCCGAGAGGATTTACTGCTGAAGCCATATCACCGTAAATTGTTCCGTAGCCAAGGAGAAGCTCTGATTTGTTGGATGTTCCAATTACAAGGGCTTTCTCCCGTGCAGAGTAATCATAGAGAATTGCCATTCTTTCCCTTGCCATTTTGTTTCCAATGAGGATTTTATTTTCTGTTGGGTGATCTTTAAAATACGCATCTATCATTGGAGTTATATCGATCACTTTGTATCTTATTCCAAGCTTCTGGGCAAGTTTTTTAGCATCTTCAACAGCCTGCGGGTCAGAGGTTTTGTAAGGCATTATCAAAGCGAGGCAATTTTCCTCTCCAAGGGCTTCCTTTGCGAGAAAGGAAACAGCTGAAGAATCAAGTCCACCTGAAAGACCCCACACCCCTTTTTTAAAACCAAACTTACCTATTTCTTCCCTTAAAAACTTTACAAGAAAATTTTTTATAAGTTCAGGATTTATTCTCAATTCTCTTAACTATCCTTTCCATTTCAAGGAAAATTATCTCCTCGAGCTCCTCACTTCTAAAATGAGCCTTTGCCCTTGCCCTACCAACATCCACTGGATCAAGCTCAACTATTTCAATTTTTTCTTCTAAGTAGGGTGCAAGAAAGAGGAGATTTCCTTTTGGATCAAAAACAAAGGAACCTCCAACAAATCCCAATCCATCCTCAAAACCTACCTTTCCAACATAAATTGTAAAAGCACTGAAAAACCTTGATACAAATTTACCCATTAATTCCCAGTTCTCGGAAACATAGAAGTGTTCTGATTCATTTGCTCCCCTTGCTGGAGAGGCTGAAATTGTTATTATTAAATCCACATTCTGAAGATAGTAAAGATAGGATGTTGAGATATGCATAAAATCTCTGCAAATGAGAAGTCCTACTCTTCCAAAGGGAGTTTCAAATGCCTTTAACTCTCTTCCCTCTGTAAAAAACTTCTTCTCCTCAAATATCCCGAAAGTTGGAAGATAAAGCTTTCTGTGGGTATGGAGAATTTTTCCATTGTGGAAGAAGGATGCTGAATTGTAGTAAATCCCTTTTTCCTTCTCTTCAACATATCCAGCAATTATTGAAATATCCTTAGAAAGGGATTTCATTTCGTCGAGGATAACACGATTTTCTTGGCTGACAGCGACTTCCTGAACGAGATCCTGAAGGAGATAACCTGTAAGACTCAGCTCAGGAAAAATAACAAGGTCTGCTTTCTCAGAAATTGCATTTTTGATAATCTCTTTATGCTTTTTAATATTCCTTTTTACATCACCAAGATAAGAAGAAATCTGAGCAACCGCAACTCTCATAAATAGAAATTATCACACAAAGATTTTTATATCAAATTTTTTATTTTATTGCTCTATATCTTGGTGGGACATCGAGCATTGTTTTTAGACCAGGGGTTGTCTCCAGAAGGAAAGGAGCGCAATTTACAACCATTGAGACAGTTGCGCTATCACCAAAAACCCCTCCGATTGCCTTTAGATATATTGTTGGCTCGGCTTTACCCTTCTCA
>JBBIMS010000137.1:0-5363 GCA_037444285.1 Candidatus Aminicenantota bacterium
GTTTTCAGCAAGAAAATTATAAGAAAAAGTCGATATCAAGACAATGGCAATGAAAATATTTTTGATCAGCCTTACTATTCTCATGGCCTCTTAGTTAGTATCTCATAATATTTTGGAAGATTTTTCCTTAAAGGAGAATCTTTCTCTACAGAGAAAAGGATGGGTATAGAATTTTCAACGAAAATTTCCTTGGAAAAATTTTCGAGAATCGGTATAGAGTCTTTTCCCCATACTCTTAAAAGGGCAAGGGCTTTCAAATTCTCCCAGAAATGAGATTCAGATGTGTCAAATTCGCTTTCGTATTCAGGGGTAAGCACCTTATACGGAATTTTCAGATTGAAAAAATAATATGCCAAGGAGGCACAAAGACTAATGTTCTCCTCAAATTGCTCCTCACCCTTTGGTCCTGAGAGCTCAGAAAGATAAGGATCGACAATGAGAGTTATAAAGGATTTTTTTGGTTGGGCAAGCTCTTTTATTATAAGCTTTCCTTTTTTAGCAGTAATTTTCCAATGAATATATCTTTTATCGTCCTCCTCTTTCCAATCTCTTAGACCGAAGAAATCCTCTTCGTATCCCTTTGATTTTGAAGCTATCTCTCCCATAGAGAAAAGCTCATCAGGAAGATGGGGGAAAAGATCAACAATTTTAGGATAAACAATAATATCTTCTTCCATTTCAAAAAACCTTTTCCTCTCGAATAAATTGAAGGGGAATGTTGAAGAGATATAATATCCTGTTATCTTCCAAAGACCCCTCCTTGGAAAATACTTTCTTGAAAGTACCTCCTCTTTATTTTTGCTTCCAACATAAAGTAGGAATTCGTTCCCGTCCTCCAATCCTTTGACTTTAACATTTAATTTTATTGAAAAGGATGGGAACAATCTCTTTTTATTTAATATTTTAAATCTTAAATAGGCTGTCCTTTGGGCAAAAATGTAGCTGGGGAATTCAATTTTAACTTTAAGTCTGCTCAGGTTCTGAGTCGAGAGAATCCCTGATATCACTAAGAATACCATCATTGTTGAGAAGATAAAGTAAAGAAGGTTGTTTCCTGAGTTGAGGGCAGAAAGACCTATTCCAATGCTTATCAGAATGAAAATATAACCAGTTTTTTCAATTTTAAAAAAGAAATTTCTTTTGAGGGACAAAATTAGCTCTTCTTTAAATTTTCAATATACTTTATTGCTGAGTGAGCTGCTGTGGCTCCATCTCCAGCTGCTACAACAACCTGCTGGAATGCTAAAGCCCTCACATCTCCTGCAGCAAATACTCCCTTCTCAGATGTCTCAAGATTTTGATTTGTTTTAATGTAACCCTGCTCATCCAGTTCTAAAACTCCCTTCAGAAAAGATGTATTGGGTTGAAGGCCAGCATAGATAAATACTCCGCTGCAGAGAAGGGTTTTTGTTTCTCCTGTTTTCAGGTTCTTCACATCAACGGATTCAACTCTTTCTTTTCCGTTTATGGAAGTGACAATATGTTCAAGGAGAAATTCAACATTCTTTTTCTCCCTTATTTCTTCCTGCAAGATTTTGTCTGCAGTAATATAGGGGAGAAACTCAACAAAGGTAATTTTTGAAACATATTTTAAAAGGAAAATACCCTCCTGAATTCCTGAATTCCCTGTTCCAATTAAAACAACCTCTTTCCCTTTGAAGAAGGGTCCATCACAGGTTGCACAGAAGGAGACCCCTCTCCCTGTAAACTCTTCTTCTCCAGGGATTCCAAGTTTTTTGTGGGTTGTTCCTGTTGCAACTATCACAGCCCTTGCAAGATGCTCTTCTCTTTCAGTTTTGACTCTCCAGAGACCATTCTCCTTGGAAAGACCAATAACTTCTCCCTGTTTTATTTCAGCACCAAAGCCCTCTGCCTGTTTTCTCATTGTTTCCATGAGTTCAAAAGGGGAAGAGCCTGTAAATCCTGGGTAATTCTCGATCCTGTCAGAAAGAATTATTGTTCCTCCTGGAACTCCCTTTTCAAGTATGAGAGTTGAAACCCTTGCTCTCCCTGCATAGATACCTGCGGTTAAGCCTGCAGGACCAGCTCCTATTATAATTAAATCCTTTATTTCTTTCTCTTTCATAGATTCCTCCTTATAAATTCTGATAAGGAGTCAGTGCTTTGAAATCCCGTTAATCTCTCCACTTCCTTTCCCTCCTTAAAAATTATTATCGTTGGAATTCCAAGGATTTTCTTGGATGAAGGGACCAGTGTGTTTTTGTCAACATTGAATTTGAAAAAATTTGCCTTTCCTTTATAGATTTCAGCTATTTTCTTAAAGGAAGGCTCCATTGCCTTGCACGGAGGGCATAAGTCAGAGTAAAAATCCACCACTAAGGGTAGGGCTGAAGAATTAATATTTTGGTCAAAGTTTTCATCGTTCAGTTCAATAATTTCTGTCATTTTACCTTCTCCCCTGAATTCTTTTCAATTGCCATTTCGTAAAGTTTTATATATTTTTTTGCTGATTTCTCCCAGGAAAAATCTTCTTTCATACAGTTTTTCATTAATTTCTCCCACTTTTCTTTATTCTTGAAGACTCTTATTGCCTTCTTTACCGCCTTTAATAGCTCTTCAGGATTATGTTTCTCGAATCTGAAACCTGTTCCAGTCCCCTTAACAGGATCAAATTCTTTTACTGAATCGTAAAGTCCGCCAACAGCCCTGACTATAGGAACTGTTCCATACTTCATTGAATATAGCTGATTTAAGCCACAGGGCTCATACTTTGATGGCATCAGAAACATATCTGCTCCACCTTCTATTTTGTGGGCAAGACTCTCATTGAATTCAATTCTAACACACAGTTTTCCTTTGAACTTTTTAGCTTTTTCCTTTAAAGCCCTTTCATAGTATTCGTCTCCTTTTCCAAGGATTACAATTCCAGCGCCCATGGAAATAACTTCATCAAGAACAGGAAGGAGAATATCCAGTCCTTTCTGGTCCGCAAGCCTCGTTATCATTCCAATAAGGGGTTTCTCAAGATCTATTTCAAGCCCACACTCCTTTATCAAATCCTCCTTATTAATCTTTTTTCTTCTCAGAGACCTTGGAGTGTATCTTGATTTGAGATGGGGATCCGTAGTTGGGTTCCAAACATCGTAATCAACTCCATTTAGTATTCCGAATAAAGAGTCTGAGCGGGCTTTGAGATAACCATCAAGACCTTCGCCAAACTCAGGTGTCTGTATTTCGAGAGCATATCTTTCTGAAACTGTGTTTATAATATCAGAGAATTTTATTCCACCCTTTAAAAAGCAGAACTGATTGTAGAATTCGAAATATTCAGGAGTAAAATAATTCCATCCAAAGCCTGAGAGAAGGATTGTCTCAGGAGGAAAAAGCCCCTTGTAAGCAAGATTGTGGATTGTGAATAGAGTTGCAGAGTTGTTGCCCCTCAGCTTTATATAGGCAGGAATAAGAGCTGTCTGCCAGTCGTTACAGTGGATTACATCAAAAATGAGATTCTTTTTCTTTAAAAATTCAAGGAGGACAAGGGAAAAGAAAATAAATCTTTTATGATTGTCGGGATAATCATTTCCACCGACTCCATAAAGTTCCTCCCTGTAGAAGAAACTCGGGTTATCGATGAAATAAACTTTAATGGATGTTCCTATTTCTCCCTTCCATACCGAACCCTTATAAATTTCATCACCAATCTTTACCTCAATCTCCTTTGCACATATCTCCTTGGCTATTTCATCTATTTCCTGCTTTTTGTATTTTGGCATTGCGATACATTCAAACCAAGGTTTTCGAGATTCTTGGCAAGAGCCCCAACAACATCTCCAAGCCCACCAGTTTTAGCAAAGGGAACAATTTCAGAGGATACGATGAGAACTTTGAGAGGGTCTCTCATAAGAATTAATTTATAGAATTTTAAAAGGAAATAGTCAAATCATAATAAATTTAATTCTCTTTAAGCCTCAGCACTTTTCCCGGAAGCTTTCCTGTCCATTCTCCTTTTTCAATAACAATTTCTCCATTGACAAGAAGATAAATAACACCCTTTGCAAACTGATGGGGATTTGTAATTGTTGAGGGAGCATCCAGCTTTTTTAAATCGATAATCACTATATCTGCGAAATTTCCCTCTTTAATCCTTCCCCTGTCTTTAAATCCCATTATTTCTGCTGGTAGTGATGTCATGGAGCGGATTGCATGAGAAAGGGAAATGACCTTTCTCTTCAAGGAATACTCTTTTATTTTGTGAATGAATGTTGAGTAAGAGCGAATGTGGGGGAGGCTGATTCCGTAAAAGGGAGCAATCCCATCACTTCCTGTTGCTACATATTCCTTCTTCATAATATACTCAATATCCTTTTCACTCATAATGAGAGGAATTGCTTTTGCTCCCATCAGTTCAAGCTCTATAGCAGTATCTTCTATACTTTTTCCTTTCAACCTTGATATATCCAGCAAATTCTTTCCCTCAAATCCTTTTTCAACACAAATTGCTATCACAAAATTTTCTGGACCATATCGCTCTATGTATTTTCTTACCTCTTCCCTTATCCTTTTCCCCTCCTGAGGATCCTGGAGCCTTCTCCAGAAAAGAACCCTTTCCCTTGTATTTTCAGGACCTCTCCAGTTACTGAGCTCAAAAACATTCCTTGCTACAAAACTCACAAGTCTTTTTCTTGGAAGGTTTTTCAAAAAGTCAATGTGGGAAGGAGAAAGAGGATAAAAAGGAGTTGTTTTGCTGTATAATTCAATTAGTTCGTTATCCCTCAGATAATCTAAAATTCTCTCTAAATCCTCCATTGTCAGTGACTTCTCCTCTCCAGCCCATACATTTCTTGGGACAAGAGGAGTGTAGGGATAATTGTTGGAAAAACGGAATGGATATTGGTCCGCAGTTATTTTAAGCCCTCTTTCCCTTGCTTTCTCAATCAGTTCGCACGCCTTTGGTGCCATTCCCCAATTATCCTTTCCAAGAACCTTAAAATGAGATATGTGGGAAGGAGCTCCAGTTTTCTCAGAAATTTCTATTGCTTCTCGGACAGCATCCAGCAATTTTTCCCTTTCATTCCTTATATGAGAATGGTAAATTCCTCCGTACTCAGCAACAACTTTCATGAGCTCTACAATTTCATCTGTGTTTGCATATGAGCTTGGAGCGTATATTAAACCTGTGGACATTCCAAAGGCTCCTGCTTCCATACCTTCCCTTACAATTGCTTTCATCTTCTCAAGCTCTTCCTGAGTTGGTTTCCTATTCTCCCTTCCCATTACAATTTCCCTTACAGTTCCATGCCCGATTAGAAGAGCTAAATTTATTCCTGTTCCTTCCCTCTCCCACATTTTCATCTGATTCTCTGGCTTTTCAAAAATTGGCCAGGCAGATGAGCCACATTGAC
>JBBIMS010000138.1:0-302 GCA_037444285.1 Candidatus Aminicenantota bacterium
TTCAGTATCTTCAAGGTTAAATAAGCCAAGAAGCTCTTTGTATTTTCCATTTTCAGTTCTTTCAAGGGACCTCTCTATTATTTCCATAACCTCTTCCCTGTTCAATTCCTTATCTAAAAAGGGATCCTTAACAGCTTCCCAGAAAGTTTGTCCTTTCTCCATTTTTTTAATTATAATATCCAGCTTATCACCTATCTCCTTTTTTGAAATGAAAGCCCTCAAAAAATTCTCATCAATTATTTTCTCCTTCGCCTCTGATATAATCCTGTTTAGA
This sequence comes from Candidatus Aminicenantota bacterium, assembly GCA_037444285.1. Classification (GTDB taxonomy): domain Bacteria; phylum Acidobacteriota; class Aminicenantia; order JBFLYD01; family JBBIMS01; genus JBBIMS01. The sequence continues at coordinate 275 of JBBIMS010000138.1, forward strand.
AAGTTCTGGAGTTCCCTCACATTGCCGG
>JBBIMS010000138.1:329-580 GCA_037444285.1 Candidatus Aminicenantota bacterium
TCTCAAAGCACCATCAGTTATATTTTATCCATTTTTTCTTAGAAAAACTCTTGCAATCTCTTCAATGTCTTCTATCCTTTCTCTAAGAGGAGGGATTGTCATTGTATAGGTTGAAATTCTGAAAAAGAGGTCATTCCTGAATTTACCCTTTCCCACTTCCTGCCAGAGGTCTTTGTTGGAAGCACATATTATCTTACAATCAGATTTCCTTTCCCTATCCTCCCCGAGTCTCTTGTAAAGACCTGTTTAAA
>JBBIMS010000138.1:645-5359 GCA_037444285.1 Candidatus Aminicenantota bacterium
ATATTTCGTCAAAGAAAAGGGTTCCACCATCTGCTTCTCCTACCAAGCCATTCCTTTCTTCTGCTCCAGTGTAGGCTCCCTTTTTTGAGCCAAAAAGTTCAGCCTCAAAAAGAGATTCAGGAAGGGATGGCATACTGACAACAACAAATTTTCCCTTTCTTCCAGAAAGTCTATGGAGAATTTCAGCAGCGAGCCCCTTTCCAGTCCCTGTTTCTCCAAGAATAAGAAGTGGAGACAGATTTGCAAGTCTTCTCATTTGTTCTCTGATTTTTTCTGAGGCTTCCGAACTTCCCACCCATATATTTTTTTGTAGTTCTTTTAAAAGAATTTCATTCATCATTGCCTCAATGTAGAGCTGCGAAATTTTACCCAAAAATTTTAGCCATAGTCTTTCTGCCTGGGAAAAGGGCTCTTCTTTCCTGATTCTGTCCACATAAATAACTCCATCAATTTTTTTCTCCTTTACTATTGGGCATACATAAATCGATTTGATTTTGTAAAAAAGGGAAGAATCAGACCCTCTCCTCACAACAAGATTGTCCTCGAATATCTCTTTTTCTTCGATAAGGGCTTTCTCAATAAAACTTTTTGCGATGCCCTCAATATCTCCAAGAGTTTTGCCTGTTATTCTTTTTGCATCAGTGATTATTCTGGCAGATAGTCTCTCCCCTGAAAATATTACAGCTCCATCTATTATACCTTCCTTCTCTAAATCTTTTAAAAGGATCTCAATGACTCCTATAAAATCCTGAGCTTCAAAAGCTTTTAAAATTTTTTCCATTTCTTTTTATAATATAAAACCCCAAGAAAGATAAGTCAAAAGTTAGAAAATAGGATAACCATGTTAGAAAGTTTTCTAACTTCCTAATTCCTTTTTAGAAAAAGAAAAGCAAAAATTAAAGGAAATTTAAATGTCAGGGGTTAGAAAATAGATTAATATCTGCTTGCTCAATCTTTAAGACTTTGAAAAATTTTCTGAGTTTCCTCCTTTCTATATTTTAGCTACAGAAAAGGTTTTTTAACATTTTAAATCTATTTTTCCATTTTCCTTTAACTTTCTGGCACAGACCTTGAATAGAGAAAGTATGAAAAATTTTTTGAGAGGTTAAAATGAAAAATTTAAAAGAATTATTAGTATTTTTAATCCTGAGCTCTTTTCTCCTTGCCCAGAATTTGCCGAAGCAAGAAAATCCTCTTTCTGTGAAAATTACTGCGGAACCCAAGAGTTATACAGGAGTCTGCCCTGCAAATATTAAATTTACAATTGAATTTACCACAAGTTCTCCATCCCCCTTCACTGTTCAATACCAGATTTTTAGATCTGATGGAGCAAAATCAGAATTGAGGACAATCTCAGTGAGTAAAATGAGCCCCAAAAAACTTACTGAAACATGGCAGTTGAATCAAGACTATTCAGGCTGGGAAGCAGTGAGAGTTGTCTCTCCTGTTCGAATGGAATCAAACAGGGCAGAATTTACAGTCAAGTGCACTGGAGTGGTCCTTTACTTCAAACCTGATTTAACAGTAAGCTTTAAAGGACCATCGTCAGCCAAGCAAGGGGAAAGCCTTTCAGGAAAATACAAGATTGTTGTAAAAAATATAGGATTGAAAGAGGCGAGAAACTTTTATGTAGACATTAAGCTTTTTGGATGGGCTGGTTCTCAGCCTACTCCTGCAACTGAACATCTCTGCGGGAGAGGATTTGTTGCTATAGCTAAGCCCTCAGGGACAGGAATCATTTCAGGTCTTTCTCCGACTATCCCTCCTGATATTCCTCCTGGAAGCTATAAGCTGTGTGCAGTTGTTGACTCAACTGAGATTGTCGATGAATCCGATGAAAATAACAATAAAGTTTGTCAGCCTATTACTATTTTAAAAAAATAAATAAAAAAGGAGGTTTTTTATGATTAAAAAAATTTTAGTTCTGGTTTTAGGGTTGAGTTTATTGGGTTTTGGTTTGCTCTGGTCTCAAGCTCTCCCACCCAAAAAACCTGATCTCGTAATAGACCAGCTATATGTAAAGATTCTTCAAAAAATTCCAAAGGAAGGAATGAAAGTTAGAGTAGTCTTTGTTGTCAAAAACATTTCTCCTTACCCAACATATTCTTCATTGACTCCAGATGGAAAGAAGAATTGCCCGAGCGGTTGCTTTATGGTCCGCCTTAATGTGCTGAGAAATTACCCTTCAGGAACTTACACCATGCTCTGCGAGAAAAAATGTAAGCCCTTAAGAGGAGGGGAGAGCATAGCTTTTTACTGCGATGATTTTGTCAAAATTGGAACAGAAAGTAAATATCAAGCACTCGCCGACTCTCGTAACTGGATTGATGAATCCAATGAGGGAAATAACGAAAAGACCACATCCATAAGGTAAGGGGCAATTTGAGGGAATTACGGGAGCGAGTTCAATGAAGACTAAATTGATTCTTTCAAAAGAACTCGCTCCCGGTTGTTCAATTTCTTTAGAAGGAGAGAAAAATTGAAAAAATTTAAAAAATTTTCTCGTTTTTCAATTCTGATAGTAATTTTATCTCTCATCCCTATTCCGTCTGTTTTGCAAGGTCAGAAGATGCAGAAAAGGGAGCAGCCTTCAAATCTTCCTGATCTTACTTTGTCTGAAATAGCCACAGATAATTCGGGGAATATTATCGTCAAAATCAAAAACATTGGAACAACGGGACTTAAGGATTTGGATTATTCAAGGATAGATTTGGGAAGACCCTTAATTACAACTGTTGAATTATTAATTGATGGAGTTAGACATACAGAACATCTTTCAGATATTGATCCTGGCAAAGCCTTAAGACATCCGGGCGGAGAAGTTTCCTGGAATACACGAAAGAAAGTGTGGAAAGACCTTAGTGATACAAGAACAGAGGTAAGGGTAAATGTCGATGCAGGCAATCTTGTTCAGGAGGCGAATGAAAACAATAATTCTCTGAGGAAGGTCTTTGAGAGAATGTTGGTTGAAACTCCAGCTATAGAAGTAATTTCGCCTGCCCATTTAGAGACATGGTATCAAAACGGAACCTATCAGATTAAATGGCATTCTTTAAGACCGATAAGAGTTAATATTTCGCTTTATCAGGAAAATAGAAAAGTTTTAGACATTGCAACAAATATTAGTGAAGCCACTTATAACTGGAGAATTCCCAGCAACATTCCAGAAGGATATTTCAAAATTAAAGTGGAAAGTATTGCTCAAAACATTTCAGGAGAGAGTAAAATATTTCAGATTAGAAGACAGCCGGATGTTTATGTGTCTAATATTGAAGTTATTTCTCCTTCTCAAAACTCCACATGGCATCAGGGAAGCTCTTATGAGATTAGATGGAGAGCAGTAGGAGTTACTCATAGACAGAATATTTCTCTCTGGCAGGGAAATCAAAAAGTTATAGATATAGCACAAAATGTAGCAGGTGGCAGTTATAACTGGACAATTCCAATCAGTATAGCTCCAGGACTTTATAAGATTAAAGTTGAGTGCACTGCTCCCTGTGGAGGAATTTTCGGAGAAAGTAATTTTAGAATTGAGGTCCCTTCTGCCTTGCCAGATGTCTCTGTTGTATCTTGCTCCGCAAGAATTGTTGATAAAAGTAATTTATACAAAGTGAAGGTGCAAATAACAGTTACCATAAAGAATAATTCTTCAGCTCTATTACATCCTTTTGAAAGTGATGTTGGGAAAAGATATTGTGGAAGGTATGATAAAGGATGCGTTAAAGTTCATCTCACTTCAAAATATCCTCAATCGAGCTACCCTCATAACACAGAACATCTGACAGGCTGGGAATTTGTCATTTTAAACCAGCCATGGGAAAGGAAGACAATTACCTTCACCGATTACTTCTCCTGGTATAAAGGAAAAGACAATATTGGGGAGTATAAGATTATGCTGGATGAAGATAACTGGATTACAGAAGGGAATGAAAATAATAATGTTGTTACATTCAGTATGAATTTTGGAAAGTATTAAAAAATTTATGGAGGTGTAAAAATGATCAATACAAAAAAATTATTGTCTTTAGGTGTTTGCATCTTTTCTTTCCTTTTAATTTCATTTTATTTCGTATTAGCCCAGGAACCATCCCCTACTCAAAAAAAAGAAGCCTTTAAAAAAGCATATCCTACACTAAAGCCAGTCAAAGGACCTGATCTTTATCCGTGGGCGTGGATGTGGTGCACAGATTGCCAGGATGTGAAGGATGAATTAAAAAGAATGGAACTTCTACCTGTTAAAGAAATTCTTATCTATGTAAGAAATGCTGGAGATCGAAGAAGCGCTCCTGCACAGGGAAAGATGGAATTTTATGACAGAGTCACTGGAACTACAACTGTAAGAACATTCAATGTTCCTCCTATTGACCCCGGAAAAGATGCAGGACCACTGATTCACTTTACTGGATTTTGGATTATTAAGGGAGTTCATGATAGAGAAGGAATTAAGATAAGTGTTACATTTACGGATATTAGAGGGATGAATAAAACCAATACCTGGGTCGCATGGGTTTGCTGGTAATTTAAAAATGGGAACTTTGATTAGAAAAAAGCTCCTTTTTCTCAGAAGTATTCCCCATGAGGTGAATATGAAAAAAATAAGAATGAAAAGGATTTTGCAATTGCAGAGAAGCTTTTCATAGACTATCTCAATAATCCTGTTAATGATAAAAAAACAGGAGAGATTTCATTTTATCTCGCCCAGATGTATTTTAAT
>JBBIMS010000139.1:0-5351 GCA_037444285.1 Candidatus Aminicenantota bacterium
GCTGGTTCTGGCGGATACTGGATTGCAACTGAGTCCAACTGGATTGTGGCTCAGCCATCAACTTTGACAGCATCTATAGGAGTTATAGGTGGAAAATTTAGTATGAAGGGGTTTTACGACAAGATTGGAGTTACTATGGAAATTGTAAAGAGGGGGAAATACTCAGACATCTACTCTGATTACAGGGAGTTCACCCCTGAAGAAAGGGAGAAGATAAGGAAAGAAATTAGCTGGATTTATGAGGAGTTTAAAGGCAGGGTTAGCAAATGCAGAAATATTCCCATTGATGAAGTTGAAAGAATAGCAAAAGGAAGGGTATGGACAGGAGCACAAGCAAAATCTTTAAAATTGGTCGACCATTTGGGAGGACTTGATGAAGCAATATCAAAATTGAAAGAGCTTGCAGGTATTCCTGAAAAGGAAGAGGTAGAGATAGTTTTCTATCCAAAGAGAAAGACTTTTTTTGAAAGAGTTTTTTCAATGGCGGATGTTGAATTTTCATCAGGGAAAAGATATTTCCTTTCCTTTGTAAATTCCATTTCAAATTCTAAGGAAAGGGTATTTCTTATGATGCCATTCCTGATTAAGATAAATTAATGACTTTAAAGTTCCTTTTTTATGGAATAGAGAGAGTTTCCATAACAAAGAAAGGAATTTTCTGGTATTACATTCCTAATTTCCTTTTCTCTCTCTTTCTTTCATTATTTATCACTTTAAAGATGGAGCCTTTCCTTACAGGCTCCTTGGAGGGGGAAGGATTCTTAAAGAGTTTCGACCCTTCCTTTTTCAGATTTTTGAATATTTTTATTCCTGATTTTGCATCAACTTCAAAAAATTTGTTAATTGTTTTTTCTCCTCTATTTATTCTGACTTATCTTTTTTTATCCGGTGGGGCGATAAAAGTCCTTTCAAGAGAGTGGCGTTCCTATGATTTTGGTTTTTTTATTTCTGGTTGCTACAATTTTTTCTTCAGATTCCTGAGGCTCTTCATTATTTCAATACCCTTTTATCTCATTCCTTTCCTGACAATTAAGCTCTATATCCTCCCACATTTTGAAAGACCATATGCAGTGGAGGAACTCAAGCTGCTCTTTTCTAAATCTCTAATCTATTTATTCTCTTTTTTCCTTTTTGCCATTATAAATCTAATTTTTGATGTGACGAAGATAAGGATTGTAGCAAGGGAGTCGGGGAGTGTTCTTGCTGAGCTTTTTTACACAACGATTTACATACTGAAAAACCTCTTCCCCGCCCTTTCCCTTTACATTTATGCCACTTTGCTTAATATAATTCCCATTGGACTCTATATTCTCATCTCCTCCTTTTTTCTTTTTTCATCCTCCTTCATCTCAATTCTATTGAGTTTCATGGCTTATCAACTTATACTTTTGATAAGGATATGGATAAAATTCGTTTTCTGGGCCTCTCAGAGGGAACTGTGGCTGTTCTTTGAAAGTAGGAAGGTTTAATGGATTTTATATTTACATTTTTTTCTTAAACTGATATTATCTTTTTATGATAACATTTGAGTTTCGTCTATTACAGGAACTTATAAAAAGGTATCCCTTCTTAGTCTCCGATTCATCAATAATAGAGAAAGATCCCATTGGCTATATTGATAATCTTTTTAAACCCTTTGCATCTTTTCTCGGTAATCTATGTCTTTCAGAAATATACCAGAAGGAAAGAAGTTCTGATTCCCTTTCAGAATTTTTCAAAGATTTTGAGAACCTGACAGTGGAGAAATCTTTTCATCTTCAAGAAATTTACTTCAAGGAGTTTAGCACATCCCTGTTTGTAGATTCCCAGAAAATTAAGGGAGAGGATGTGAAAAACACATATTTAAAATTTTTGAGGGAACTAATCTCTTCATATTATTTCATATCAGAAGGAGCGGGAAAAGAAAGAAGACTTGCAGGAGATTTTATAAGGACATTTATCAATTATCTTGGATTTATTTCCCTTCATCTTAAAGGTGAAATTGTTTATCCCGTTGAGGTGAGAGGAAACCTTTCAACCCTTTTCAATTTTTCAACTTCTTCAGAGGAAATTGCAAAAACAAATGAAAACCTTGTTGGGCATAATCTTTATTACTGGCTCAGGGAAAGAGAGATATTTATCCCTCTCCACCCATTTATAATTGAAAAATCAAAAGGGAAGGAGAGGAATATTTATTTACTGAAGTCAATAATTGATAAGAAAGGTGGATTATATTTTGACTGGAAGAAAGGAAAGGAGATGGAGAGCGATGAAGGAAGATATGCTCTTGGGAGATTCTTCCTTTTTCAGCTGGATGTTTCAAGAGCTCAAAAGTTTCAAGAAGGGGAAAGGGAATCTTACAACTATCCAATACTTCTAAATGGTCTTAAACTTATAGAGGAAAATAGATTTTCAGAAGCTATATCAGAAATAGAGACCTTTGTAACTCTTTCAGGTTCCTTTCCTTATCTTGAATTAATCCTTGCAAGAGCTTATCTGAGCATTGGGGCAACAAAAAATGCTTTGAGAATTTTATTATCCCTCACAAATAAGGATCCTGGATTCAGTTCTGCCTTTGAGGTTCTTGGAGATGCTCATAAAAAGGATGGGAATTTGAGTGAGGCTGCTCGCTTTTATCAGTTATCTTTAAAAATAAACCCTTATGGAAAAGCCCAGGAAAAGTTGAGAAGGGTTCAGGAAGAACTCCGTGCAAAAGATTCCCATAAGGATGAAGATAGCAGCATCCTTGAAGAATGCCTTGTTGATTTAACATCTTCAATTGGGGAACAATATTTTCCGATCATAGGAAGGGATAGAGAGATAGAGCAGATGATAGAGATTTTGCTTTGCAAATCAAAGAACAACATTCTGATCCTTGGTGATTCAGGGGTTGGTAAATCCTCCCTTGTCTACGGACTTGCTCAGAAAATTAAGAGTAGCGATGTTCCTGAAAAGCTCAAAGGGAAGAAAATAATTCAAATTTATTTTTCGCCTCTTATTGCAGGTGCAAAGCTGCGAGGACAATTTGAAGAGAGGGTTATGAAACTTTTGAAAAGAATAAAAGAGGAAGATTGTATTTCCTTTATAGATGACATTCATGCAATCTCTTCCAATGTTGCTGTAAGGACAAGTGGACTTGATGTGATCTCCCTTTTAAAACCTGCTATGGAAAAGGGTGAGGTTCAGATAATTGCAACTTCCAATTTTGATGAATACAGAAATTCCCTGGAAAAAGAACCTTCCTTTATAAGGAATTTCCAGATAATAAAGCTTGAGGAACTTTCTGTGGAAGATACAATAAAGATTATATTTAGCAGGAAGGATTCCATAGAGGAACATCACAATGTGAGAATATGGGCAAATGACATACCAAAATTGGTGGAGAATGTAAAGATTTATCTCAGAGATAGATTCCTTCCTGATAAAGCACTGGATGTTCTCGACCGAGCATCATCCAAGGTGGCACTGAAATTTTCAAGGGGGGAAAAGAATGACAATATGGTAAAGGAAATGGATTTTACGGAGGTCATTTCTGAACTGAGCGGTATACCCATTGCAAAGATTTCCACATCCATGAAAGAGAGACTTTCAAATCTTGAGGAAACATTAAGAAAAAGAGTGGTTGGCCAGGATGAAGCAATTGAGAATCTTTCAAGGGCAATAAAAACTGCAAAACTAAATCTTGACATCCACACGAGAAGACCGGATGGGGTTTTCCTTTTCATAGGTCCAACAGGGGTTGGGAAAACAGAACTTGCGAAAGCTCTTGCAGATGCTTTGTTCGGGGATGAGGATAAGCTTATAAGATTGGATATGTCAGAGTATATGGAGAAATTTACATATTCAAGGCTCATAGGTTCTCCTCCAGGATATGTGGGTTATTATGATCAGAATCAGCTGACAGACCTTGTGAGACAAAAGCCTTACTGTGTTATTCTTATTGATGAGATAGAAAAGGCAGACCCTCAACTTTTAAACATTTTCCTCCAGGTCTTTGACGCAGGAAGGCTTACAGATGGAAGGGGGAAAACTGCCTACTTCGATCATGCAACAATCATAATGACATCCAACATAGGAACAGCCCTTTACTCAAAGGTCAATGTGGGTTATGAAAGCAGTGGAAAGATGAACAGGGTATCGAGATCCCAGCTCATGAAGGAAATAAAAAGATACTTCCCCCCTGAGTTTCTTAATAGGCTTGATGAGATTATATTTTTCAAACCCCTCACAATGGATGATCTCAAGAAAATTGTTCTTCTTCAGCTGGAAGATGTGAGAAAGAGGCTTAAGAAAGAGGGTAAAGAACTTGTAATAACAGAATCTGCGATCGAAACCATAGCTAAAAATGGTTACAGTGAAGAATATGGAGCAAGAAATATATCAAGGGAGATCAGAAGATCCGCTCTTGATAAAATTGCAGAACTTGCCCTCCATGAGGACTACTCAAAGGCAAGAAGAATAGTTATAGACAGTTCCAGGGGAAAAATCACTGTTGAGCTGGAAATGGGCTCTGAGCTGGATGCAGAATACTCCTTTGATTCCTTTGAAGAGGATGAGAAAAACTGAATTGATTATTTTTGATTTTGGGATAACTTTATTTTTATCCCTCCTCTGGCTCAAACATATCTTTACCTGCTCCACATATAGGACAGGTCCACTCATCAGGTAAAGACTCGAAAGGTGTTCCAGGGTTTATCCCATTTTCAGGATCCCCATTTGAAGGATCGTAAACATAACCGCAAATTGTGCATACATACCTTTTCATTTTTTACTCCTTTATATAAGTGGGTGCACTCTTTGGAGATTTACCCTTTTTTACCATTTTATAGTAGGAATAAGTGAGGGGTTCTCCCTCTTCCAGAATTTCTCCCTCCAGCATTTCTCCAATAAATATAGTGTGAGTTCCAGCATCAACTTTATCTATAACCTTAAACTCCATGTAAGCTACAGAATTTTCAAGAACAATCGGACATCCGGTCATTCCAATTTTATAAGAACAATTGGCAAATTTATCCACATTTCTTCCACTCTTAAAACCAAAGTTACCAATAAAAGGGAATGGTGTCTCCTGTCTCAGAACAGAAACGGCAAAGTATCCACTTGCCTCAATGAATTCATGGGTTAGATTTCCTTTGTTTATGCTGACAGCCACCTTTGGAGGTTCTGAAGTAATTTGAAAAACAGTGTTGGCTATCTGCCCGTTGAACTTCTCTTCTTTGAAAGATGAGACAATATAGAGGCCATAACTTATCTTCTCCAGAGCGTTTTTATTCATTTAATCTTCGATCTTAAGGGGTGTGGAATTTCCCCATAAACCGTGAATATTACAATAAGAGAGAGCATGGATTGTTCCACTTTTTTCAGTTCTAAAG
>JBBIMS010000140.1:0-5321 GCA_037444285.1 Candidatus Aminicenantota bacterium
CTAAAAATTGTAAAGTCTTCTTTCAATTTACCCATTTATCCCCTCCTGTTTTCCAATTTATATTTATCCAAAACTTCCCTTATCAATCTTAACAATTTTTCAAAGGGGTAAGGTTTTTTAATGAATGCCTTAGCTCCAAGCTTTATAAGCATCTTCATCCTTTCCTCATCAGGAGAACCAGAAGAAACAATAACCCTTGTATCAGGTCTCATCTCCATAATCCTCCTCATAACATCCTCACCCTTCATATATGGAAGAGTCAAATCAAGAACAACAAGATCTATCTCTTCTGATTTTTCCCTAAAACTATCAACAGCTTCCTTCCCATCTTTTGCTAAAAAAACCTGATATCCATAATGCTCAAGGATCTCCTTTGTAACATTCCTTATATCTTCCTCATCATCTACAACCATAATCTTTTCAAAACCCCTCATTTCCTTTTCGAGCTCCTCTCCTTTTGGTTCTTCCTTTGGAACCGAAGGGGGGAGGGAAATTTTGAACTTTGTTCCTTTCCCCTTCGAACTCTCCACTTCAACATGACCACCAAGATTTTTTACAATACTCCATACAACAGAAAGTCCAAGTCCGCTCCCCTGAGGTTTTGTTGTGAAAAATGGTGTGAATATTTTTTTCTTTGTATCCTCATCCATTCCTACACCAGTGTCCGAGATGCTTAAAAGAACATAATTGTCCGTATAAACCACTGATGTTTCAATTGTCAGTTTACCGCCATCTGGCATTGCATCCCTTGCATTTAAACAAAGGTTCAGAAGAACCTGGAATAGTTCCTGTGGCTCTGCTTCAACAAATTGAGGATCTGGTGAAAGCCTTGTCTCTATAACAATGTTTTTTTCAAAGACCTTCTCAATTAAATTTTTAAGCTCTTTCACCAGCTCATTGAGATCAACTCTTTTTCTGTGCCCCCTACCTCCCTTTGCATAACCAAGGACATTGCTTAAAAGCTGGGATGCTCTGAGGGATGCCTTCTCAATTATTTCTAGGGTTGAAGGAAGCTTTGAGGGCTCATTTAAGCTCTGCATCTTTGCCAGCTCTATATATCCAACGATTATTGAAATTACATTGTTCAAATCGTGAATAATGCCAGGAGTGATCGAATAGAGGGAATCTTTCCTCTGGATTTCAATAAGTTTTCTGTAGAACTCCTCATATTCAGAAGGGAGGAAGCTCTCTTTCCCCTTCTCTGCTCCCATTTTTTTCTCCTAATCTCCATAATAATTTAAAAAAAGTCAAAAATCAAATTTTTAGATTTTTTTCCATCTTTAGAGTAAATTTCGTTGAAATTTTAAGTTTCTCAAAAATAAGTTAAAATATTTATATGGATGATGGATTAAAAATCTATTACTGGGGAGACCCGATCCTCCACAATCCCTCAGAAAGGGTTGAAAATATAGATTCAAAGATTGTAGAGCTTGCAGAGAAAATGATAGATATAATGCATGAAAATCTTGGCATAGGGCTTGCTGCTCCTCAGGTTGGTGTTGGAAAGAGGATAATTGTTGTTGACCCATTTATGGGAGAAAAGCCAGAAGAAATTATAACTCTTTTAAATCCAGAGATTATTGAGAGAGAAGGGGAATCAATAAGGGAGGAGGGGTGTTTGAGCATACCTCAGATAAGGGAAGAGGTGAAAAGACCTTACAGAGTCCTTGTGAAAGGAATTACTCTCGAAGGGAAAGAAAGGGAGATAGAGGCTGAGGACCTTCTTGCAAGAATATTCTGTCATGAGATAGACCATTTGAACGGGAAATTCTTTATTGACCATCTCTCTCCTTTGAAAAGAAGAATAATTAAAAACAGGCTGAAGAAGCTCTTCCAGAAATAATGGATGTAATTTTTTTTGGTTCTGACGAAATATCGATAAATCCCTTTGTTTCAATAATAGAAAGGGGTCACAATTTAAAAGCCCTGATAACATCCCCTGACAGACCAAAAGGGAGGGGGCTTGGGACATCACCCCCTGAGATAAAAAATTATGCTTTGAGGCATGGAATAAAGGTTTTTCAACCTGAAAAGTTAAAGGGAAATCAGGAATTTTTTCAAAATTTAATGGATTTGAAACCTGAGCTTGGAGTTGTGGTTGCCTACGGCAAAATCATCCCGAAGGAAATAATTGAAATTCCAAGGTTTGGAATTATAAATCTTCACTTTTCCCTTCTCCCAAAATTGAGGGGAGCTGCTCCCCTGAACTGGGCAATAATAAATGGGTATGAGAAAACAGGGGTAACTGTGTTTTTTATAAATGAGAAAATGGACGAAGGTGATATTATTTTGCAAAGGGAGGTGGAAATTCAAAAAAGGGAGAGGGTAGATCAGCTACAGGAGAGAATTATTCCAATAGGAACATCCATCCTCCTTGAAGCAATTAATTTGATAGAGAAGGGAAATTTCAAAAGGATTCCCCAGGATCATTCCCTTGCTACATATGCTCCAAAGATAAAAAAGGAGGATGGTTTGATTGATTGGTCAAAGACTTCAGAGGAGATTGATAGGCTTGTAAGGGGGCTTTACGGCTGGCCAGGGACATTTACTTATTGGAAGGGAAAAATTCTAAAAGTAATAGATACCTCCCCCTTAGATGAGAAAATTTATTCCAAGAACCCAGGCGAAATAATTGAAATAATAAGGGAAGGAATAGTTATTTCCTGCGGAGGAAATTCTTCAATTTTAGTTAAAACCGTTCAGCTGGAAGGGAAAAAAGCCATTCCTGCCTTCTCCTTTTCCCTTGGCGCAAAGATAAAGGTTGGGGATGTTCTCGGAAAGTAAAATAATTAGAATCTATAGCTTCCCTGTTTGATCTTTTTTCTAAAATCTTCTCCACTCATTCTCACTGTTTTGCACATCTCATAAAGCCTTGATCTCAACCTTTTCCCAATCCTTTCCTCAAGAGTCGGCTCTCTCAGGAAATGTTCCTCTTCATCGAAATCCTGAAGAAAGCCTGAGCTCTCCTTTCTCTTTTTTGGGATCTCATCAAGGAAATTTGTTGTGAAAATAGTTAATTTTTTTGAATTATAACGAGAATTTATTATATAAAAAAGGATCTCTTCAACCCATGGTGATGACCTTTTTGAGCCAAGCTCATCCAGAACAAAAAGCTCGGCATCGAAAACAGGTCCGAGCACATCAATCTCTTCCTCTGATGAATCAGGAGAGAAGGTGCTCTGGATTTTCTGGAGGAGCTCTCTGAAATCGTAAAATAGACAGCTAACCCCTTTTTTAAGCAATTCCTTCATTATTGCCACTGCAAGATGGGTTTTCCCGACACCTGGAGGACCCATGAATAAAAGACCAACCTCAACATCGGGGAAAAGCTCTACAAATTTTTTTGATATCTTTAAAGCGTCTTCAGTCCCCCTCGTAGGCTCAAAATTGGAGAAGGAGCAGTGGGAATACCTTTCTGGAATCTGGGCAGACTCTTTTAAAACCTCAAATTTCTTTTCAAGATAGCACTCACATCTTTTTGCATAGGAGAGTCCATCTTTTTCAATAATGACCCATGTAGTATCGCCACACTTTTCGCAACTCAATTCAGATAACTCCTCAAAAGTGATATTCTTTTATTCTCCCTGAGTTTTTCCATTGCCTTCTTTTCAATCTGTCTAACTCTCTCCTTTGAAATTCCCATAATATCGCTGATCTCCTGCAATGTTTTTTGCTTTCCATCCTCAATTCCATATCTCAGTTTTAAAACCTCAGCTTCTCTATCCTTCAAGTTTGATAGGAGCTCATTCATTAGCTTATTCAAACTTTCCCTCATAAGAATTTTCTCAACATCTGAATCTTCTGAACTGCTAATTACAAATGGAGGCTCGGATGAGGTTTCACTTTCTATGTTAAATTGAAGTCTTTCATCAGCAACGGATATAAGCTCCTCAATCTTTTCAGGACTCCTTTTAAGTTCAGATGCCAGTTCCTCAGTTGTAGGTTCCCTTTTAAGGGCTTCCTTGAGTTCCTCCTCCTTTTTCGAAAGCTTCCTCCAGAGATAAGCATGTTTGACAGGTAAGGAGAATATTCTTTTGTCCCTTGCAAAGGCATTGATTATAGCCTGTCTTATCCACCAGACTGCATAGGAGATGAAGCGGACATTTCGGGAAGGGTCGAATCTGAGAGCTGCCTCTATGAGGGCAAGATTACCTTCGTTTATCAAATCCTCCAAGGAAAGCCCCATCCCCCTGAATCTTTTTGCATAATTAACAACAAATTTTAAATTGGACTCAAGAATTCTCTTTAAAGCCTCCTTATCTCCTTCCAATTTGTATTTTCTCCACAGCTCCCTTTCTTCTTCTGCGCTAAGGGTGGGGATCTTTGAAATCTCTTTCAGGTATTCCCTAAGACCCTCTGAATTTTCATCAGGTCTTGGAATCCTCGGTTTTGTCTTCATGGATTATCCTCGCAATTGTCATTGAGGAAGACTTTACAATGCCGCTCTTCCTCCTTTCAAATTCTTCCTCTCTACCCTCAAAGAAATCCCTCTTTATATACTCAAGAAACTCGTTCACCTCCTTTTGCATCTGCTCCATCTTTTCTCTCATATTAAGAATAATCTCAATCCCTGCAAGATTAACACCAAGGTCCCTTGATAAATTAAGGATTATCTCTAAGCGCTTCAAATCTTCCTCTGTGTAAATTCTCGTGTTCCCCTCAGTTCTGCTTGGTCTAAGAAGCCCCTCCCTTTCATAAAGTCTGAGGGTCTGAGGGTGGATATTGTAAAGCTTTGATACAGCAGATATCATGAAATATTTCTTCTTTTCCTCCTTTTTTGTCTCTTTCTTTTTCCTCATATTATCTTCCCTCCCTTCTCACTTTCAATCTCTCATCAAGTTGACGAAGAAGCTCCTTTATTCTCTCATCATCAATTGGCGGAGGAACAATCCTCACCTCAACAAACTGGTCACCCCTTACTCCAGTATCAGGAGACGGAACTCCTTTACCCCTGAGTCTGAAAACCTGTCCCGAATGAGTTCCAGGTGGAATCTTCATTGTTGCCTTTCCATCTATTGTTGGAACTTCAATTTTCGCCCCAAGGGCAGCTTCTGTAACAGTTAAATCAACTGTTATATAAATATTGTTCCCTTCCCTTCTAAATACTGGATGGGGCTGAACATTAACAGTTATGTAGAGATCACCAGGAGGTCCTCCATACTTTCCATCATTACCTTTCCCCGGAACCCTCAACCTTCCATCAGAAACACCAGCTGGAATTCTGACCTTTATATCTTCAAGGGATTCAACATAGCCATTTCCATTGCATCGGAAGCATAGCATCTCAGGTATTGTTCCTTTCCCATCGCAGGTGGAACAGA
>JBBIMS010000141.1:0-469 GCA_037444285.1 Candidatus Aminicenantota bacterium
TGAGACAATTTTAATTTTATGATTTAACTTTTTATCATTCGTCAGAAAAATTCTAAATCCACCTTTTGGATCATCTGCTCCAAAAACAAGTTCTTTAACCCTCGCATTAACCATTGCTCCATAGCACATCAAACAGGGTTCAAGGGTTGAATAAATTTCCAAATTTCCGAGTCTGTAGTTTCCAATTTTCTTGCTCGCTTTTCTTAAAACAAGAACCTCAGCATGGGCAGTTGGATCCTTTGATGAAATCGGTGAGTTGTGAGCCTTTGCAATGAGCTTTCCATCCATTACTGCAACAGCACCAACTGGAACTTCTCCTTTTTTATAAGCCTTTTCTGCTTCTTTAATTGCAATTCTCATCCAACGAATTTTATTTGTATTCATATTAAATTATAGCATTTTCTAATTTCTTATTGAAAACCTATTACTCATTTCTGCGTAAAAGATTTTAGGAGGCTTTTAATGAAGA
>JBBIMS010000141.1:486-5311 GCA_037444285.1 Candidatus Aminicenantota bacterium
GTATTTTCTTTTATTTTTTATTGTTTTCCTCAGGACCAGCCCGCTCCTCGTTCTGACATTCCAAAAACAATACTTCCAATTGAGCTTCTAAGGGAAATAATAAATGAATCATCAGGGGAAATGGCTTTCCAGAATGAGATAATTCTTACAGGGGTTAACAGAAACAGGGAGCCCGAAGAGTATATGAATGGATATTTTGAAACTCAGTTTATCGAGAAGAAATTGAAAGAGTATGGAATAAAGGATGTCTCAATTATTGAACTTCCAAAATCCTTCTTTTCCCGTCAGGACAAAACATGGGATGCAATTTCTGCTGAGCTGTGGATGGTAAAACCTCAAAAAGTAAAACTAACTGATTTAAGAGAAATTCCTGCAACCCTCTGTCAGGGTTCCTATTCCTTTGAAGGAGAGGCAGAGCTTGTTTATGTGGGTCCAGGGAATGAAGAAAATTATTACAAAGAAAAGGATGTAAAGGATAAATTTATACTTGTAAATGGTCCTCCTGAGCCAGCAAGAAGGGTTGGAGTTGAAAAATTTGGAGCTATAGGAATTATCGCCTACTCTTCAAGCCATCCTGAATTTGACCCTGACCAGGTTGGATGGAATTCTATAAGAATAACTGAAAAGGATAAAAAGACATTTGCCTTCATGATTTCAACAAGAATGGGGAATGAATTGAGGGACCGCCTTGAAAGAAACGAAAAAATTGTCTTAAAAGCCTCCTGCAAAACCCAGATGATCCCACACAAAGAGGAGTGTGTTACTGCTCTTATAAAAGGAGATGAAAAACCTGATGAGGAGCTAATTTTTACAGCCCATGTTTTTGAGGGATTTGCAAAACAGGGTGCCAATGACGATGCAAGCGGATGCGTTGCATTAATGGAAACAGCAAGAGTTATTCAAACCCTTAAAGATTCAGGAAGAATAAAACTGAAAAGATCAATAAGATTTCTATTTGTTCCTGAAATATCTGGAACAGCAAGCTTTCTCGAAAAATTTCCAGATATAAAAAGGAAGATTTATGCCAATATAAACGAGGACATGGTTGGAGAGGCATTGATTAAAAATAACTCGATATTCCAAATGAAAAGCACTCCATACTCACTTCCCAGTTATTTAAACGATGTTTTAGCATCCCTTATTGAATGGATTGGCGAGGTAAACAGAATAAATCTTAAAAGGACTCCACCTCTTCCCATCTACGCTCCAACAGGGACAAGGGATCCCTTCTATTATGCAATAGACCCTTACGATGGGGGTAGTGATCATATTGTTTTTTTGGATGGCGGAGTTAAAATTCCTGCTGTGATGTTAATATGCTGGCCTGACATGTGGTATCACACTGACAGGGACACTCCTGATAAATCTGACCCAACCCAGCTGAAAAGGGTTGTTGTCCTCTCAGTTGCTTCTGCAATATTCTTATCCAACGCAGGAGAAAAGGAAGTGTGCGAAATGCTAAATTTGTCTTATAGCAGAGGGTTAAATAGACTTGGAGATGACAAAATAAAAGCATGGCAGATATTAAGAGATGCCGAGACAAAAGATATTCCAAAAGCTTACAAAGAAGCCAAAAATATAATAATTCAAGGAGGAATAAGGGAAAGGGAAACCCTCAGGTCAATATCGTTTTTTATTGGCTCTGAGCAAAGGCTATCAAGAATTCTCTCGAAACATATTGAATCAATATCTACCATAGAGAAGAACATCCTTTCTGAAATTCAAGAATTTTACAATTATCTATGCTCAAAAAATTCCATAAAACCTGCCGAGATTAAGCTTTCAAAAGAGGAATTGGAAGCATCAAGGCTGATCCCTGTCAGAACAGAAAAAATGAAGGGATTCTTCAATTCTTTTGCATTCAGAGAATTCCTAAGGGACAAAAAAGATTTACCCCAGTACAATCTTGGTCCTGCAGAGTTTGAAGTAAGGAATTTTATAGATGGGAAAAGGAGTATCCTTGAAATAAGAAATGCTGTGAGTGCTGAGTATTATCCAATTGAAATAAAGGATGTTATTAATTATTTAAAAGTTCTTGAAAGTGCTGGCTTTATAAAAATTGAGAGGAAGAAGTAGTTAAAAACTCAGCAAATTTGACAGTAAGGGCAAAAAAAATTAAAAGTTTAATATGAAAATACTTTTGTTTATTCCTCCTGGAGGCTACTTCGCAGAAAGATGGAGAAAAGGTTCCCTTATGCCACCCCTTGGGCTTCTTTACATAGGGGCTGTCCTTGAGAGGGAAGGATTTGATGTGGAAATAGTTCCATCAGAAGTTCTGAATTTAAAATGGGGGGATATTGAAAAGATAATCTCTGAAAAGAAACCTGAAATAGTTGGAATTACTACAACCACTGAAAACAGATTTTTGAGTTTTGAACTTGCAAAAAGAGCTAAGAAAGTTTCTCCTGAATCTTTAATTGTTCTCGGAGGACCTCATGTCTCAATGGCATCCGATGACACTCTGAGGAATCTACCCTATGTGGATGTTGTTGTGAGAGGTGAAGGAGAGTTAACAATGGTCGAGCTTTCCAAAGCAATTGAAGAGGGGGGTGGAAAGGATTCCTTAAAAAAAGTCTCCGGAATATCTTTCAGAAATAACGGAAATATAATTCATAATCCTTTAAGACCTCCCATTAAAAACCTTGATGAACTACCTTTTCCAGCTCGGCATTTAGTCCCCTTTGAAAAATACAATTTCTTTATGGATGTTCCTGGAGAGGGAAAGCTTCCAGCATGCAATCTGATGACCTCAAGGGGTTGCCCCTTTAATTGCAATTTCTGTGCAACTCCCATTAACTGGGGAAGGGCTGTAAGGGGGATGAGTCCTGAGAGAGTAATTGAAGAGATAGAGCTATGTATTGAAAAATATGGAGCAAAGGCAATATGGTTCTACGATGATACTTTTAACTATAATCCTAAAAGGGTTGAAGCAATTTGTGATGGGATTATAAAGAGGGGGCTTCAAATAAAGTGGACTTGTGAGTTAAGAATTGACATACTGGAAAAGGAACTCCTTAAAAAAATGAAGGAAGCTGGACTTTACTATGCATCCTTTGGGCTTGAGGCTGGCTCTGAAAGGGTTAGAAAGGAAATCATTGGAAAGAACATTGATCTGAAACATCTGAGAAATACTGTTCAATGGTGTAAAGAATTGGAAATAAAAGCAAATTGCTTTTTCATTTTCAGCCATCCCACAGAAACCTGGGAAGAAGCAAAGGAAACAATTGAGATAATAGAAAGTTTAAAGGAGGATTGCGAAATATCCACTTCCATCCTTCACATCTATCCAGGGACACCTCTTGAAAAATGGGCAAAGGAGCATGGGCAGTTGCCAGAAGATTTTACATGGACAAAAAAGAGGGACAGAAGAGTTATAGTTCTTCCTGCTGCTCAAGGGCATGTTCCATTGTTCAAAGATAAACTGAAATGGACTCAAATTTCAGAGTTAATCTTCAGGTGGGCTGAGGCTAAGGGTGGCATAAGTTATATCAGAAAAATCCCTGATGTTGTCAAAAATATAAGCTCTTTCTCGGACATAATAAGATACGCAATAATGTTATTTGTTTTTACTAAAATTAAGCTAAAAAAATTCCTGGGTAAAATCTATTGATTTTTTGAAATCTTCTTATCCTCATACATATTAAGATCAGCTTTTTTTATAAGGCTCTCAACATCCTCTCCATCCTCAGGGAATCCTGAAATTCCAACACTTACTGTGATAGGAAGGTTTTCCCTCACAAGCAATTTCAATCTTTCTGCCACTTTCTTTGCCCTTGATTTGGGTAGCTCGGGCAAAATAACAAATATTTCCTCTCCTCCGTATCTGAAAACCATATCAATCTTTCTTACAGAATCTGATATTAACTGGGAAAATTTCTTTAAAATTCTATCCCCTTCAAGATGACCAAAATTATCATTAAATTTTTTAAAATCGTCTATGTCAAGCATTATCAAAGAAAATGGATGTCCATATCTTTTACTCTTCTCAATTTCCCTCTGAAGCATCTCCTTGAAGTATCTGAAATTAAAAAGCCCTGTAAGTCCATCCCTTATTGATAAATCCTTATAAAACTCCTTCTGCCTTGCCTCCTCAATAAGATACTGCCTTTCAACGGCTCTCTTTACAACTATCTTTATAGCATCAACATCAAAGGGCTTTGCAATATAATCGTATGCTCCTGCAAAAATTGCTTCCTTTACAGATTCCACAGAGGGATAAGCTGTTATAATTATTACAGTTGTCAGGGGAGAAACCTCCTTTATTTTTTTAAGGAGAGTAATTCCGTCCATCTTAGCCATTCTTATATCAGTTATAACAATTGGAAAATTATCTTTCTGAAAAAGTTCAAAGGCATCAACGCCATCATTGGCGGTTGAAACCTCAAAACCCTCTGCTGAAAGGACATCATAGAGAAGATCCCTCACATCCTTCTCATCATCCACAACAAGAATCTTTGTCAATGAATTTTCAATCATTTTTTAACCTTACTTTTCTTTAATACATTAAAAATCCTCTTTCGTCAAGTTAAAGTCTCTCAAAGAATTGACATTTGCTCCATTACTTTCATAAGATATAATATGATATATTTTCCAAAGGTCTCTACTTAGGGAGGGCAAACATGAAAAAAATGATTTTTACTATTTTTATTTTGATCTTTCTAAGCAACTCTCCAATTCTCTTTTCGAAGGAAAAAGATGAAGAAATTAAAAAACTTGAAGAACTAATTAAAAGTAAAGAAATTCAGATTGAGAATCTTGAAAATCAAAATAATTTAAAATTAAAAGAATTAGAGACAAATTATAAGAATGAAATAAATGAATTAAA
>JBBIMS010000142.1:0-5301 GCA_037444285.1 Candidatus Aminicenantota bacterium
TACAGGACTCCGTCCAACCTATGGAAGAGTGAGCAGATATGGTGCAATGGCTCTGAGCTGGAGCATGGATAAAGTTGGTCCAATATGCAGGAGCGTTGAGGATTGTGCAATTGTTTTCAATTACATTTATGGTCCGGATGGAAAGGATCAAACACTCTTTGATCTTCCCTTCAACTGGGATCCAGAAATGGATATAAAAAGATTGAGGATAGGTTATCTCAAAAAGGAATTTGAAAAGGATTACAGAAACAGGGAAAATGATCTGAGAACCCTTGAAACCCTTCGTTCCATGGGGATTGACCTTATCCCTATCGATCTTCCTGATCTACCTGTTGAACCTTTATCCATTATCTTGAATGTTGAGGCAAGCGCAGCCTTCGACGAGCTTACAAGAACAAGGGGTGTGGACATGATGGTAAGACAGGAGAGGAGGGCATGGCCCAATGTTTTTAGATGGGCTCGTTTTGTTCCTGCAGTTGAATACATTCAGGCAAATAGAATAAGGACTCTTCTAATAAAAGAGATGGCGGAAAGGCTTAAAAACATTGATGTTTATGTTGCTCCACCCTTTGGAATAAATTTACTCTTAACGAATCTAACAGGACATCCTGCAGTTGTTGTCCCCAATGGATTTGATAAGGATGGGAAACCAACAAGTATTACTTTTATTGGAAATCTTTTCAAAGAGGCAGAGGCTCTGGCAGTTGCTAAAAAATATCAGGATTCAACAGGATTCCATTTGAAACATCCAAAACTTGACTGAAAACAAGATTTTATTCGCTATTCATTTGTTTTCTGTTGCTTAAAAATTTAATTTGGAAAATAACAAAGGATGCTAAAATATATTTATCATGAATTGGAAAAGAAAAGCGAAAGACTTCTTTATCAAGTTTATATGGGGGAATCGTTTTTACAATCTCATTTTGAAGCCAATAGACAGATATATTGTAGATGTAAAGCCATCATCATCTTTTGAAATGGATGAAATTCCCCTCAATAAAGTCTGTAGATTCTCTGATGTTAGAAATCAGCTATGGAGAAGAGGCTTTGATGATCTTTTATTTCCAAAAGATCCATCCCTGTTCCACAGAAAAATATGGGAATTCTGCCAGGTTATCTATGGGCTGAGAAAGTTGAAAAGGCTTCATCCCAATGCGGTTGCTCTTGGCGTTGGTTGTGGTCATGAGGAACTTATGTATTTTCTTTCCAACAGAGTAAAAAAGGTTTATGCCATAGACCTTTACAAAGACAAGTATTTGGGAGGGGAAGCAGAGGAAGATGTAATAGAAAAACCTGAGAAATACGCACCCTTTAAATTCAGAAAAGAATGTTTAGAGATAAAGAGGATGGATGCAAGAGACCTGAAATTTGAAGATAATACCTTTGATTTCTGTTTTTCCCTCTCCGCCCTTGAACATATGGGAAGTAAAAAGAGCAAACTAAAAGCCCTTAAAGAAATCTACAGAGTTTTAAAACCTGCGGGAATTTTTGCCATGACCACAGAAATAATTCTTAATAGATTGGGGAGGGGAATGAACTATTTTAGACTTGAAGAGCTCCTTGAGATGTGCAAAAGTGCTGGTTTTGAAATTGTAGGAGATATTAGCACTTCCATAGAAGAAGAGTTTTCACATCCACCCCTTGCCCTTCCCATGGAATCTAAAAGAACACCCCATGTAATTCTCAGGAACTTCAATTCAATATATACATCCTTTTCCCTCTTTCTCTCCAAGAGGGGGTTTTCTCCTGAGAATAGCGCTCAAATAGGCGAAGAGGAAGAAGTTCCATCAATCCCTTATTTATATAGAGCAAAAATTGAATTTATAAGATTCCCTGAAAGAATAGGAAGGGGAGAAGGAATAAGAATAGCTTTGAAAATAAAAAATATGGGAGATGTTCCCTGGTTTAAGAATGGGGGTTATAGTCATATGGTAAGGTTAGGGGTAAAGATTTTTGAAGGAGATATGATGATTGAGCTTCCCCATTTTTCTCTTCCCGAAGATATCTTCCCGGGAGAGGAAAAAATTGTGGGAATAGAAATTCCTCCCTTAAATTTGAAAGGAAAATTTCTATTTCACTTTGACCTTGTCAAGGAATTATGCTTCTGGTTTGAGGAGAAGGGGTCTACACCTGTTAAAAAGGAAATTGAGTTTTTATAAGTTAGACAGCCTCAACGGAAAGGGCTACAGCAGAGCCACCTCCCAGACAGAGGGTAGCAAGTCCAGTCTTTGCATTTCTTCTTTTCATTGCATAAAGGAGGGTTGTAAGGATTCTTGCTCCTGAGGCTCCTATTGGATGTCCGAGGGCAACCGCTCCTCCATGAACATTTACCCTTTCCCAGTCCCAGCCAAGCTCCTTTCCGTCAGCAAGAACCTGAGCTGAGAAGGCTTCATTGATCTCAATGAGATCAAAGTAGTCGATTTTCTTTCCCAGCTGATTAAGCAGTTTTTTTACAGCTTCCACAGGAGCATAAAAGAGCATTTTTGGCTCAACTGCTGCTACAGCATATCCTGTGATGAGTGCCATAGGTTTTAAGCCCAGCTCTTTCACCTTTTCTTCAGAAGCCACAAGAACTGCTGAGGCACCATCATTGACTGAAGGGGCATTCCCTGCAGTTATTGTTCCGTCAGGTTTGAAAGCAGGTTTGAGCTGGGAGAGTTTTTCAAGGGATGTATCCCTCCTTGGTCCCTCATCAGTATCAACAATAACAGGTTCTCCCTTTTTCTGGGGAATTGAGACTGGAACAATTTCATCTCTGAACCAACCATTGTCAATCGCTTTTATAGCTTTCTGGTGGGAATTGAAAGCAAATTCATCCTGCATTTCCCTTGTTATTCCTGACCTTTCTGCTGTAAATTCTCCGAGTTCACCCATGTGTTTGTTTTCAAAGGAATCCCAAAGTCCGTCAAAAATCATTAGATCTATTAACTGTCCATGACCCATCCTGTATCCGGTTCTTGCCCTCTGGAGAGCATAGGGAGAGTTGCTCATTGATTCCATCCCTCCAGCAAGGATAATATCTGCATCGCCGGCCTTTATAGCCTGTGCTGCAAGCATTACTGCCTTCAACCCTGAGCCACAAACTTTGTTGATGGTTATAGCTGGGATCTCAGGTGGTAGTCCTGCCTTTATCTGTGCCTGGCGAGCAGGAGCCTGTCCCAAACCAGCTGATACAACATTCCCCATAATTACCTCGTCGATCAATTTAGGGTCTATTCCTGCTCTATTTACAGCTTCCTTAAGGACAATTGCTCCCAGCTCAGTAGCAGAAAGAGGGGAGAGTTTTCCAAGGAAGCTTCCTATGGGGGTTCTAACAGCAGATAAAATAAAAGCTCTTTTTGCCATAAAGCCACCTCCTAAAATCATTGAAGATTTTACCCGATTTTAATTTACTTCTCAACAATTCTAATAACAAAAGAGTTCAATCAACTTGACCAACTCCCTCAAATCTTCTTCTCCATTCAAACCTCCTCTTTCTTTGTAGTTTATAAAAAGAGGGGTTATGAGGCATGGCATTTGGCTGATTTTGCTGAGATTGGGAAGATAAGGGATTCTTTATATTTTAAGGCAGGATTAAGGCGGTGAAATTTAGTGTGAATGGGAAAATTTGCCCGAAGGCAGACGAGATAAGAGCTGAGGCAAGAGAATTGCTTGAGCCTTTTAAATATTCCCTTTTAGCTACGAAAAGGACAAAGAGCTTTGTGGTTATAAAAAATTTCCAGAAATCCCTATGAATACAAAGGTTTTGAGTTCTCGTGGTGAAGCTGAGCAAGAGAGTATATAAAAAAGATAAGAATATGCGATTCTTTATTTTATTTAGTTAGTGGGAAATCAATAGAAAGAATTTTTTGAAAGTTGGATACAAAGATCGTTTCTCCTTCACAAAAAGCCCTCAAGAGGAATTTCGCTACCTTCCTTCAAGGATTAGAGGAAAATAAATATCAAATTTAGACATAAAAATATCAAATTCTGACATTGACATAGTAGTTTGAAGGGAATATATTTTAGTATGACTAAGTTAATTGGAAGTGAGGTGAAAAAATGAAAAAATTAATTCTAATCTTGGTGGGGGTGTTTATAGTATTAGGGATAGTAACATATTTTCTATTGGTGCCAAAACCAGTTTATGCTTGGCCTGGATGCAGTTCAGAATATGATGAATGTATGAGAAGCGCAGCAGAGAGGGCTTGGAGATGCTACAATATGTGTGAGAGATATGAGAGAGGAATTTTGGAAAAAGTCTGTCTATGGAATTGCAATCAATTCTTCCAATTTGATTTTGCCAATTGCCATGCAAGATTAATTTGTTGTTGGACCTTGGGGCTATTCAAATTCTGTTGAAGGAAAAATCTAATATTTCAAGGTTAAGTATTATTCTAATAGTAATTACTCTGCTTTCATGCAAAGCACAATTGACGGAGATAAAAATTATCCAGGTTAAAGAAGATAAGAGTTTTATAGTGGGTATCCAAGACGATGAAAATTATATGTTTTATGAACCTCAAGATATAGAAATTGATGATAAATTTATTTTTATCGCTGATACAAAAAATAAGCGTGTCCAGAAATTTGACCATAATGGAGAATTTATGAAAAGTTTAGTAACAGGAGGAGAAGGACCTGACCATGTGTTGGAGCCAGTTGACATCGAATTATCCGATAAAAATATTTTTATTTCAGATGCGAGAAAAAGAAAAATTCTAATTTTCGATAAAAATGAAAAATATATATCAAGTTTAAGCGTTCCATATGCAGTAAGAAATATTAATTATTTTCAAAATTATCTCTACATCTTAAAATTCTCCTCATCTGCACAGGTGGCTTTAGCACTTCAAGACGTTCCCAAAGGTTATCTCGGTCATAGAGTAAATCTTTTAAATAATCAAGTTGATCTAAATTTCTGCGAATACTTAAACCCCTTAAATCAAACCTTTACTTTTATAGCCAATTTCAGCTCAATGGATGTAGATAATAAGGGAAATATATGGGTCGCCTACTGTTTTCTGAACAAAATAATCAAATTTAATAAAGAGGGGGAAAAAATAAAAGAGTTTAAATCGATTTTCACTGAAAAAGAACGTAAACCCATGAAGTTATCTGATATGAACCCGATACCATTTCCCATAAACAAAAAAATAAGAGTGGATAAAAAAGGAAATGTTTATATATTGGCTGGAGCTTCAAGGGAAGGGTTGGATGCATTTAAAATTATATTTAAGTATGACAACGATGGAAATTATTTAGGAGAGATGTATTTTCCTTACTTTATTGAAGATTTCAACATCTCTAATAATATAATTT
>JBBIMS010000143.1:0-5228 GCA_037444285.1 Candidatus Aminicenantota bacterium
AGCTACCGGAAAAACTCTCAGAGAAATTCAAATCCCTCTACACCCTCCTTTACAGAAAGTATTATGTGGATGAGATTTATGATTTTATTTTTGTTAAGCCTACATTAAAGGGTTCTGAAGGGTTGTGGAAAGGAGTTGACCTCTCTACAATTGATGGACTTGCCCACAAGTCGGCAAAAACTGTAAATGCTGGAGGTGGTATTCTTGCCAGGATTCAGACTGGTCTTGTAAAAGATTATGGATTCCTTTTCCTCTTAGGCACAATTATAATTCTGGGTTACTGGCTATGGAAATTATAAAGGAACTACCAGCAATTTCATTGACTATTTTTTCTCCCCTCGCAGGAGCAATAATTCTTCTATTTTTAAATGGTGAAAGAAAGAATTTAATCAGATGGTTTTCCCTTTTTATCTCAATCCTGACTTTAATTTTTGCCATTGCCATTTTCATCTCCTTTGAAAGCGGAAAATCAGGGTTTCAGTTTGTAGAGAAAAAGGATTGGCTTGGAATGGGAATAAACTGGAGTGTAGGGCTTGATGGAATAAGCCTTCCCCTCTTCCTTCTAACTGCTTTGATATTCCCGATATGTGTTCTTGCATCATGGTCTCAAATTGAAAATAAAGTTAAGGAGTTTCACATCTTCCTCCTTCTCACTGAGACAGCAATTCTTGGCGTTTTTGCATCTCTAAATCTCTTTCTCTTCTATGTCTTCTGGGAAGGGATGCTAATACCGATGTATTTTATAATTGGTGTGTGGGGGAGTTCGGAGAGAATCTATGCAACTATAAAGTTTGTCCTCTTTACAATGGTTGGAAGCTTGATGATGCTCCTCTCCTTTTTTGTCCTTTACTCCTACTACTTCAAGGCTTCAGGAAACTATTCCTTCGAGATTTCGGATCTTCTCTCCCTTTCCCTTGCCCCAAAAATTCAGCTCTGGCTTTTCCTTGGATTTGTCCTCTCCTTTGCCATAAAGGTTCCAATGGTTCCCTTCCACACATGGCTCCCCGACGCCCATACCGAGGCACCAACAGCGGGTTCTGTAATTCTTGCTGGTGTTCTTCTCAAAATGGGAGCCTATGGATTTATAAGATTTGCTTTTCCTCTTTTCCCCTCAGCCCTTGAGCAAATGAGAACTCCAATGATTTATCTAAGTATTGGAGCTATTATTTACGGTGGATTGATGGCTCTTGCCCAGAAGGATTTGAAAAGGCTTGTTGCCTATTCCTCCATAAGCCATATGGGATTTATAACCCTTGGACTTTTAACTTTAAATGAAATTGGGGTTCAGGGAGCAGTGATTCAGATGGTGAATCATGGATTGAGCACTGGCGGGTTATTTTTAATTGTTGGCGCAATTTACGAGAGGACCCATACAAGGATTATGAGGGAGATGGGGGGGCTTTCAAAGAAACTTCCAATTCTTTCAGCATTCTTTGTAATAATTATGCTTTCTTCAATCGGTCTTCCTGGCCTGAATGGTTTTGTTGGAGAATTCCTTATTCTTTCTGGAACATTTAAAATAAACATAACCTATTCTGCCATATCAGCCATTGGAATTGTTCTATCAGCAGCCTATCTTCTCTGGGCTTTCCAGAGGGTAATGCAGGGGAAGCCGGAAGGAAATCACGAGATGAAAGATTTCAGAATAAGGGAGATTCTTTATTTTATCCCGATAATTCTTTTAATTTTCTGGATAGGTCTTTATCCTAAAACATTTTTTGCAAAAATGGAGAAAGATGTTAAAGCAAGTATTGAAATTATAAAAAGTAAGAAACCCTTTGATTTTAAGGAGCTTTTGAAGTGAATCCTGTTGTATTTGTTCCTATTGCCTCTGTGACTTTTTCAATTTTAATTATTTTGCTTTTTGACCCCTTCGTCAAAAAGAAAGGAAGCCTCGGTTATATTTCCATTTTCCTTCTTGTCATTTCAGCATTCCTGTGCATCTATTTTTTAAGTGACAGAGAAATCATCTATGAAGGTGGCATTTCCCTTGACAACTTTTCCAATTATCTAATTATTTTAAGCTTCTTCATAGTATTCCTTATCCTTCTAATCTCCATAAATTATACTTCCAATCATTCCTCTTCCTTTGATGGTTTCTACCCTTTGTTGTTCTTTGCTCTTTCCGGAATGATAATTATGGTCTCATCATTAAATCTTTTAATTATCTTTCTCGGACTTGAAATTCTTTCAATCTCCTCCTACGCTCTTTCCGCAATAGATAAGAAAAACACTTCATCAGCAGAGGCAGGGACAAAATACTTTCTTCTTGGAGCTTTATCCTCTGCTTTTTTAATTTTTGGAATTGTCCTTGTTCTATCAACTTCAAAGGGATTTACTCTATCAAGTTATACTTCAATTCTTGGAATAGGACTTATCCTGGTTGGCTTCTCCTTTAAACTCTCCCTTGTTCCATTTCATGCATGGACTCCTGATGTTTATGAAGGCTCTCCAGTCCCATCAACAACATTCTTTTCCCTTGGTCCAAAAATAGCTGGTTTTGCTGTCCTCCTCAGAATTTTTGATGTTTACTTCTCAGGCAAATTACCCCTTTTCATTTTAAATTCTTTATGGATAATTTCTGCCCTTTCAATGATTTTAGGAAATTTTGCTGCCCTGAGGCAAAAGAATATCAAAAGAATGCTCGCCTACTCTTCAATAGCCCATAGTGGATACATTCTAATGGGGTTTCTATCCCTTGGAAAGGGTGGGGAAAAATGGATTCTTTTCTATCTTCTAAGCTATTTATTCATAAATGGTGGAGCTTTTGCCTCACTAACTGCTTTGATAAAAGATGGAAAGGAATATGTTGAGTTAGAAAATCTTTCTGGGCTTTCAAAGAGGAGCCCATGGCTCTCTGCATTCCTCTCCCTTTTCCTTGTTTCCCTTGCCGGATTTCCTCCAACTGCTGGTTTTCTTGCAAAATTCTATATCTTTTCCAATGCTGTCCAGAATGGATACTTCTGGCTAACATTTATTGCAATAATAACAACTTTAATTTCAGTTTATTATTATCTCAGACCAATTGTTTACATGTATATGAGGGAGGAAGAGGGGGAGGGGATTGGGATTCCTGGTGTCCTCACAATTCTTGCCCTTTTCATTTTTGCCCTTGGAGTCTTACATCTTGGAATATTTCCAAAACAAGCCCTTTATTTCATTCTAAAAGCAATAGGCTCGTAGAGGAATTCGAAAATTTAGTGGAAGAAAAAATCTGTGCTAAAATAAATCTTAAAAAAAGGAGTTATTATGTGTCTTGGAATTCCAATGAAAGTTTTGAAAATAGAAGGAGAAAAGGCTGTTGCAGAGATTGGAGGAGCTGAAAAGGAGATTTCGATTGCCCTTGTGGATGATTTAAAGGTGGGGGATTATGTAATTGTTCATGCAGGATTTGCCATTGAAAAACTTGATGAGAAAGAGGCTCTCGAAACCCTGGAGCTCCTTCGGGAGATTATTGAGTGAGATATATAAGAGAATTCAGAGAAAGCGATCTTACAGAACCTTTTATTGAAAGAATAAAAGAGATATCATCTAAAATTGAAAAAGTTAAGATTATGGAGGTTTGCGGAACCCATACAGTCTCCCTTTTCCGTTCAGGGCTGAGGGAACTTCTAAAGGAGTATGTTGAAATTATTTCCGGTCCTGGATGTCCAGTTTGCGTTACTTCAAATTCTTTTATAGACAGGGCAATCTCTATTTCGAAAAGGAAAGATTTTATAATTGCAACCTTTGGCGATATGGTAAGGGTTCCTGGCTCAAAGTCTTCCCTGGAAAAGGAGAAAGCAAATGGAGCAGATGTGCGAGTTGTGTTCTCACCCCTCGACTCCCTGAGCATTGCAGAGGAGAATCCATCAAAAAATGTATGTATGCTTGGGGTTGGCTTTGAAACAACATCTCCTTCCCTTGCCTTCACGATAATTGAAGCAAGAAGGAGGAATCTGAGAAATTTTTTCATGCTATCAGCTCCAAAACTCATACCTCCTGCCCTTTTAGCTCTCCTTGAAGAAAAGATAGGAATTGAAGGATTTATTCTTCCAGGTCATGTTAGTGCCATAATAGGTGCTAAGGCTTATAAAATCCTTGAGGCTCGAAAAATTCCAGGAGTAATAACAGGCTTTGAGCCCCTTGATCTTGTTCAGGGGATTTATATGATTCTCAATCAAATTCAGATGAAAGAAGGAAGGGTTGAGATCCAATACAAAAGGGTTGTAAAGGAAAATGGTAATGAAAAAGCATTGGAAATGCTCACTGAAGTATTTGAACCTGTTGATGCTGAATGGAGAGGGCTTGGAGTAATTCCAAAAAGTGGTCTGAAAATAAAGGAAAAATATTCTGAGTTTGATGCTGAGGAAGCCTTCTTCGTTGAAGTTGAAAAGCTTGAAGAGAATCCTGCTTGCATGTGCGGAGAAGTTTTAAAAGGGATTGCAAATCCTGAAGATTGCCCCCTTTTCAGAAAAATTTGTAATCCTGAAAATCCAGTAGGTGCGTGCATGGTTTCCTCCGAAGGAACATGCTCTGCGTGGTATAAATATAAAATATAAGCAGAGGAAAAGAAATCGATTTTTAGTTCCTTTTTTAAAAAATTGCGGTCAGTCAGAGGGTAAGTTCCCCCTAAAAATTCCTTTCTAAATGAAAATTCCTGCGGTTCAGGCATCTTGTTGGGCTAAGTTTTCCCTAAGAATCCCTCTCCTCCTTGGGGAGAGTTAAAGGTGAGGGGGTATGTTTATTTTGGAAAAACTAAACTATCAGTGTGGTTTTTAAAAGATTTGTAAACCCGTAAAATTCTTCTAATCTGAAAAATCCAGCAATTGACTTGCATTTTTTGCAATGATATAAATTTGAAAGAGGGCTGGATGGGATTAATTAATATTGGCAAAGATAACTGGCAGAATAAAAAGTTTTTTGAGAGCTCAAATTCGGAAGAAAGGAGTGGAAGTGAGGAAATTTTTTAGCATAAGACAATTTATGAAGTTAGAATATCCGCAACATTTCGGATATTCTCCAAAACCAGCTGCGTATCGGAACTGAGTTTGGAAGTGAAGGAATTAAGTAAAATAGCGGATTAAGGAGAAATACCCATGACCGAAACAAATATAAAGACGAAAAATGAACATAAATTCTTGGCTTCGGATGAAATTATAATTAGAGTGGCATTTTTTAAAAGTGTTGATGGAATTTCTGCATACCATTGTATTATCTCGTTAAGGACAACTAATGACAACATTTGA
>JBBIMS010000144.1:0-5226 GCA_037444285.1 Candidatus Aminicenantota bacterium
TCAAAGGAAGAAATTCTTGAAAATTTAAGAAGCAGGGATGTTTTGTTTGTTTCAACTTTACAAGGAAAAAATATTAAATCAAGAATAATGCACTTTTATACAGATGAGAACTTTGTTATTTTTCTTGCATCAATGAAAAATGACCCTAAGATAACCCAGATCCTTTCAAATCCAAATATCTCCCTCCTCTGCCATATTGAGGAAAAGGAGCTCCAGGACTCAAAGGAGGTTGAAATTACAGGAATTGCAAAACTCGTCAATGATGAAACTGAAAGGGAAAGAGCGTTGAAATTGCTTTCTCAGAAATCACCTGTTGTAAAAGCTCTCCTTGAATCGGGAAAGGATGATTTGCTCTCCTGTGTCAAAATTATTCCTGAGTCAATAAAATACAGAATTTTTAAGGAAATTGTCCAGGGTTTCCCTCCAACTGTAATTGAATTTCCTAAGTCTAATCTATACTCTGACTGGAAAAGAATGAAAAATAAACTTAAAATCTGGCTTGCTGAGGTAAGAGCTCCATTTTTAACAGCAACAATTGTTCCAATAGTTCTTGGAACATCTATTGCCTGGTATAACACGGGAAAAGTTGACTGGCTTTTATTTGTCCTAACCCTGATTTCTGGAATCTTCCTCCATATGGGCTGTAATGTTGTAAATGATTATTACGATCATTTGTCATCCAACGACGATATAAACCGCGAGTTTGTAAGACCCTTTAGTGGTGGCTCAAGAATGATACAGCTCGGGCTTTTAACTCCCCTTGAGGTTCTTTCTGGAGGACTTCTCTTTTTTGCTATCGGTTCAGGGATTGGAATTTATCTTGCAATTGAAAGGGGATGGGAGATCTTGGGACTCGGACTTATAGGTGTTGTCTCAAGCTTTTTCTACACCGCTCCTCCTCTTTATTTTGCATCAAGGGGGATTGGAGAATTCCTTGTGGGTCTGAATTTTGGAACCTTAATGACCCTTGGTGCATATTTTGTCCAGACTCAGAAATTTTCTATTGAAGCACTCCTCGCTTCCGTTCCTCCTGCTCTACTTATTGCAGGAGTTCTATATATAAATGAATTCCCGGATTACAATGCAGATAAAGCAGTGGGAAAGAAAACCATTGTTGTGAGGCTGGGAAGGGAGAAAGCTGTTATTCCCTATATTTTCATTATGCTTCTTGGATACATTGTAGTCCTCTTATCTTCTATACTGGGAAAGCTACCCCTTTCAACTCTTATTTCCTTTGCCACAATACCCCTTGGTTTAAAAGCAATTGATTTTGCAAAGAAACACCATTCCAATCCTCTAAGACTTGTCCCTGCCAATGCAATGACTATTCAATCCCATCTATTTACAGGTCTCCTCCTTTCAATAGCTTTCATTTTAAAGGACAAAATATATCTTTCAGTACCAGTATTTCTTATATTCCTTTTAATTGTAATATTGAATATTCAGAAAATAACTGAAAAGGCAAAGGGGATTGAGATTGCTCAAAGTAGCCTGGGTTGACAGAATCTAATGGTTTAAAAAACTGAAACGGTCTTACCTCCTGACAATATGAACCGAAGAGGCCTTAAAGGAAGCAAAAATTAAATCTCCTATTTTCAAGTTTAAACTTTCAAAGGATGGTCTTGTAATAAAGGAAATTAGAGGGAATCCACAGTCAAGAATAATTTCAATTCCTTTCCCCTTATCAAAAATCCCTCTAACCTTACACTTAAAATTATTTCTTGCTGAGGTATGGGGAGTTTCTTTTGATATTAATACATTCTCAGGTCTCAAATAAAGCGCCACCTCTCCCTCTCTAATATTAGTAAGAACCTCTATCTCTCCTCCATTGCATTTCACTATTCCAACTCCATCCCTCCATTCCTTTATCTCTCCAATAATGATATTCACAGAGCCAAGAATTTTTGCCACTTTCTCATTCAAGGGTTTGTAAAAAATATCCTTAAAATTGCCAACCTGAACAATTTTCCCCTGATCCATTATTCCAATCCTTTCAGCGTGAACAGATTCCTCTGGATCGTGGGTTGAGAAAATTATTGTCATCCCTTCTCTCTTTGCAATTCCAACTACCTCAGAAATAATATCGTGGGAGGAAACTGGATCTATTGAAGAGAAAGGCTCATCAAGGATTAGAATCTTTGGATTCAAAAGAAGAGCCCTGACAAGACAAACCCTTTGAGCTTCCCCTCCTGAAATCTCCTTTGCCTTTTTTTGCTTGATTCCATGGATTCCGAATTTTTCCATTAAGAATTCGATTTTTTTGCTTTCAAGCTTTCTTTTTTGCCATTTTATTGGAAGTAATAAATTCTCATAAACTGAGCCACTGAATAAAACAGGTCTCTGAAAAACCATTGTAACATTATTCCTCCCTTCTTTTATGCCTTCAACTCTTTTCCCCATCATCAAAATTTCCCCTGAATCTGGTTTAACCAGGAGGGAAAGGATAGAAAGGAAAGTTGTTTTTCCAGAGCCATTTTCTCCAAGGATGCAGAAAATTTCTCCCTTTTTAATGGAAAAATCATCAATATCCAACTCAAAATTACCCCGAGAAAGCTTTATCCTTCTTAACCTTATTATCTCTTCCATTCTCACCCTCTCTGCTGAAGGATTGTCAGGAAAAGATTCACAGTGAATGCAATTAAGAAAAGAACAATTGCGAGAAATATGGCCTTTTCAAAATTCCCCCTGCTACTCTCAAGAACAATTGCTGTTGTCATAATCCTTGTCCTTCCAGCAATGTTTCCACCCACCATTAAAGACGCCCCTACCTCTGAAATTGCAGCACCAAAACCAGCCATAATTGCTGATAAAAGGGGAATTTTAGCCTCCCTCCATATTAAAAAAACTCTCTGCAAAGGTGAGAATCCAAGGGTTTCAAGCTGGAGAATTATCATAGGGTCAAGGCTCTGGATTGAACTTATTGTAAAACCTACAATTATAGGAAAAGAAAGAATTGCCTGAGCAATAACAATTGCAAAGGGGGTGTATAGAAGATGGAGAAGGCCAAGAGGTCCATTTCTCCAGAAAAGAATCATGAGAAAGAGTCCAACAACAACAGGAGGTGAACCCATTAGGGTGTGAAATATTACAGTCAACAGTTTCTTCCCTGGAAAATTTTTAAGGGCAATAAGAGTTCCAAGGGGGATTCCTGAAATAAGAGAAAGAAAGGTTGCAGAAAGGGACACAAGAAGGGAGAGAAAAATTATCTGGAAAACCTCAAAAATCATCTTTAATTTTAAATTTTACTTTAAATTCCTCTTTTTTAAAAATGATTTTTGGTATTATTCAAAAGTTTATTTTTTCCTGCTTGATTATTGCTTTAATTTGGATTATAAATTTCTTTTGAAGTTTAGGAGGTTTCTGAGATGCTTAAGGCAATGAGGAGAAATGTTAAGGCTCTTTCTGTGTCCCTCTGGATAGTTGTTGCATCCTTTATCTTCTTCATCTTCTACAGCTGGGGAACAGGAGGAAGGATTCTGAGGGAAAATATAAATGTTATAGCAACAGTGGGAAAACAGGAGATAACAATTGAAGAGTATAAATCAAATCTATTACAGACGCTGGAGAGGCTTTCAAGAATACAGAGTGGAAGAATCTCAAGGGAGATGATAAAAGGTATGGGTATTCCCGAACAGGTCCTTCAGAGCATGATATCTGATAGAATAATCTTCTTCCTTGCAGATAAACTAAATCTTGTTGCAACAGATGAGGAGGTAAGGGAAAAAATAATAAATAGCCCTGAGTTCCAGAGGGATGGAAAATTTATTGGGTTTGATGAATACAGAAGAATCCTTGCCTACAACAGGATAGATTTAAGAGATTTTGAAGATTCAAAAAGGATAGAAGTTTTGAAGGAGAAATTCATCAATGTTCTTACTTCTTCAATTGCAGTCTCTGA
The DNA here is from genome assembly GCA_037444285.1 of Candidatus Aminicenantota bacterium. Classification (GTDB taxonomy): domain Bacteria; phylum Acidobacteriota; class Aminicenantia; order JBFLYD01; family JBBIMS01; genus JBBIMS01. Next base: position 3,899 of record JBBIMS010000144.1, read on the forward strand.
AAAGGATGTTATGGATTATTACAAAAAAGAAAAGGAAAAGTTAAATGTTGAATATGCAATTGTTGATATTTCCAGCATCCAGCTGGATAAGGAACCGACAAAGGAAGAGCTTAAAAAATGGTTTGATAAGAACAAAGAATCTTTTAGAATTCCTGAAAAAAGGAAGGGGGATTATGTCATTATTGACATTGAAAAGACAAAGAGCGATGTAGATGTAACAGAATCTGAAATAAGGGATTACTGGAGTGAGAATCAGTTCCTCTTTCAAATTCCAGAGAAAAGAAGGGTGAGTAGAATCTATTTGAAATTTGGAGAAAAGGAGAAAGAGAAAGTCTCCCAAAAAGCCAGAGAAATTGTTTCAAAGCTAAAGGAAGGAGAAAGTTTTGATGAGCTCGCCCGCAAATTCTCTCAGGACGAAAAAGCAAAGGATGGTGGTGATTGGGGATTTGATTATCAAGCTTTATTTTCCCAGGAAGAACTAAATAAGATTCAGGGATTGAATTCCAACGAGGTTTCTGATCCTGTTGAGCTAAAGGATGCCTTTTCAATATTGAAAGTTACTGAGATCATTCCTGCAAGCATAAGACCCCTTGAGGAAGTCTCCAGCCAGATTAGAGAGATTTTAATTTATGATAAGGCGCAGAAACTTGCCCAGAAAAGAGGTGAGGATCTTGCAAAGGAAGCAAAAAAGAATAAGAGCCTTTCAAAGGCTGCAAAGATTAGAGGTTTTGAGGTAAAAACAACTCCCTATATGGAGAGGGAGAGCGAACCTCTTCCTGAAGATCCCTCAGGTTCAATAAATTCAAATCTTTTCCAGCTCGAACTTAAAAAGGTCTCTGAGCCCTTCATGACATTTAAAGGTGTATGTGTCGTTCAGTTGACAGAGATCCAGAAAAGCAGAGACGCCAAATTTGAAGAGGTGGAGGGTAAAGTAAGGGAATCCTACACAAAATATCTCAAAAAGGAGAAAGCTAAAGAGATCGCATCAGCATTGAAAAGTTCAATCCCCTTTAAAACCCTTGAAAATGCCTCCAAGTAAGCTAATTCAAAATACTATTCAAAGGAAATTGGTAGACTTGACTCAATCGAAGGTATTGGTTTTAATCCCTATATTGAAGAGTCAATATTTGGCTTGAAGGAAGGAGATGTTTCAGACCCTCTGCCCTTTGAAAACGGATATGCAGTATTCAGGGTAATAAAATATATTCCTCCTGATATGAAAGATTTTGAGAAGGAAAAGGAAAGAATAAGGAATTCTCTTGAACAGAAAGAAAAGGACAAATTCATTCAGGCTTTCTTTGAAAGGTATAAGGAGGAGCTAAAGGTAA
>JBBIMS010000145.1:0-5178 GCA_037444285.1 Candidatus Aminicenantota bacterium
GAAAACAGGAATGATTTTGAGAGGATTTTTGAGAAGGGAGTAAATTTTATAATAAATGAAGTTAAAAGATTAAAGAGAATATCTTCAGAATTTCTTACCTACTCCCAGGAAAAACTTGTGAAGGAGCTTTTTGACTTGAAAAAATTGGTAGAAGAAATCACTGAGCCTCTAAAGGTTACCTTGAAAGAGAGGATTGAAATTAAAGTTTCTTCAAGCCAGGAAAACATTTATTTAGAAGGGGATATAAAGATGATAGAAACTGTTCTAAGGAATATACTTCTTAATTCAATAGAAGCCATAAAGGGGAAAGGAAGGATTGATATAGATCTCGACAAGGAGGAAGGTTGGGTGAAGATCATGGTTAGGGATAGTGGTGAGGGGATAGCTGAAGAGGATCTTCCACGAATTTTTGAACCATATTTTACAACCAAGCCTTCAGGAACTGGACTCGGTCTTCCCATTGCAAAAAAATTGATAGAGCTACACGGAGGGAAAATCTTTGTAGAGAGTGAACTTGGGAAAGGGACAAGGGTTACAATAAAAATACCCCTATGATAAAGAAAAAAGGGACAGTTTACGACATAGGACATTCTACAAGGTCAAAGGAATCGTTTATTTCAGTCCTTAAAAAACATTCTATTGAAATAGTGGTAGATGTAAGGAGATTCCCCCGATCTAAGAAATTTCCTCATTTTGACATGGAGACAATGAAGGAATATCTTTCAAAAGAGGGTATTAACTACTTATGGATGGGAGAGAAATTAGGTGGATTCAGAAAAGGAGGGTATGAAAAATGGACCACAACAGAAACTTTTTCTCAAGGGATTGAAGAGCTTGAAAATTTGGCACTGAAAAAGAGAACAGTTATACTTTGTGCAGAAGGATTCTATTTGAGGTGTCACAGAAGATTTATCCTCGAAAGGCTGGGAAAATCAGGATGGGAAGTAAAACATCTTTAATTTTTATTTGGATTTGACAAAGAGATAATTTTATTATAAAAATAAAAAATGAGGAGGAAAAGTGCTAAGGATTAGGTTGATGCGTTTTGGAGCTAAAAAGAGACCTTTTTACAGGATAGTTGCCATTGATTCTAAATCTCCAAGAGAGAGCAGAGCAATTGATTTTTTAGGATATTATGATCCTAAAAAGGAGCCTGCTCTTGTAAAGATAGATAGGGAAAAGGTTCTTGAATTAATTAAGAAAGGGGCTCAGCCCTCACAACCAGTTTTAAGACTTTTAAAGAGGGAAAAAATTACTTAAAATAAAATTCTTTGACGGAGGTTAAAGTGAGAGAACTTGTTGAGATGATTGCAAAGGCTTTGGTTGATCACCCTGAAAGGGTTCATGTTTCCCAACTCGAGGGAGAGCAAACAACCATCCTTGAGCTCAAAGTGGCTCCCGAAGATCTTGGGAAGGTAATCGGAAAGCAGGGAAGAACTGCAAGGGCTATAAGGACAATTCTTGGTGCAGCCGGAATGAAACAAAGGAGAAGATTCAATCTGGAGATCCTGGAAAAATCCTCCTAATTGATTAAAATAGGGAAGATTAGAGGACCCTGGGGTAGGAAGGGTGAATTAGAGGTTAGGAGTTACTCTCCCTTCCCAGAAAGGTTCTCAAAACTAAAAGAGGTTTTTATAGGTTTTAAGAGTTATAAAATAGAAAGAGTAAGATATTTTTCTAAAAAAATAGTGATGAAGTTAGAGGGGGTTAATTCAATAGAAGATGCTGCAAATTTTAGCTCAGCAGAAATAGAAATTCCAGAAGAGGAGATTTACTCGCTTCCTGAAAATTACTTTTACTTACATGATCTTAAAGGATGTAATGTTTTTTTAAAAAATGGAAAGGAAATCGGAATTGTAGATTCTGTTTGGGAAATGGGAGAAAGCACCCTTCTTGTTGTATCTGACGGAAAAGAAGAAATTCTCATCCCCTTTGCAAAAAGCATTTGTTATTTAGTAGATATAGAAGGTAAGAGGATAGAAATTGATCCTCCTGATGGTCTCCTTGACCTGAATGAGATTTGATGTAATTACAATATTCCCTGATCTTTTCAGGGATTTTCTCAATTTTGGAATTTTAAGAAGAGCTTTAAAAAAAGGAATAATTGAAGTGAATATCCACAATTTAAGAGACTATTCCACAAATAAACACAGAAAGGTGGACGATAAACCTTATGGAGAGGAGACAGGGATGATTCTTATGCCAGAACCTGTATTCAATGCTGTTGAAAGGATAAAAACAGAAAGCCCATCCCTAACCATTCTTCTTTCTCCCCAAGGGAAGCTATTTAACCAGGAAATTGCCTTTAAACTTTCAAAATTTTCTCAGATTATCTTAATTTGTGGAAGATATGAGGGGGTTGACGAGAGGATAAAGGAGCATTTAATTGACGAGGAAATTTCCATAGGGGACTACATCCTTTCTGGCGGTGAAATTCCTGCAATGGTAGTTATAGAAGCTGTTTCCAGGCTAATACCAGGGGTGGTAGGGAAGGAGGAATCGATTCGAAAAGATTCTTTTTTTTCAGGTATACTGGATTATCCAAGATATACAAAACCAAGGAACTTCAGGGGGTTTTTGGTCCCGGAGATTCTTCTATCTGGAGACCACGAAAAAATAAGAAAGTGGCAGAAAGAGAAAGCTATTGAAAATACTCTTAGAAAAAGACCTGAGCTCTTAGAAAGGATTGAATTGACAGAAGAACAAAAAAATATTATAAAGAAGATTAAGACCTGAGAAAAAGTCTAATGCAGAGGTTAGAGATGAACGGAATGAATATGAATTTCGAAGGAATAAAAAGGGATTTTCCAGAATTTAAGGCAGGGGATACCATAAAAGTATACATAAAAGTCAAAGAAGCTGATAAGGAAAGGCTTCAGGCTTTCCAAGGAGTTGTGATTGCCATAAGAGGAAAAGGGAATGGAAAGACATTTACAGTTAGAAAGGTCTCCTTCGGAATAGGGGTTGAAAGGATATTTCCATTTGCAAGCCCCTCCATTGAGAAAATTGAAATTGTTAAAAGGGGAAAGGTAAGGAGAGCAAAGCTCTATTACTTGAGAAAGCTGAAAGGGAAAGCCGCAAGACTGAAAGAAGAAATTTAAAAAATTTTAAAAAGGGTTTTTGAGTTGCAAAATTTTTTCTTACCTTTGGAGTCTGTTTTTAAAAAGAATGGGTTTAAAAATATTGCCGGAGTTGATGAAGTAGGGAAGGGCGCTCTTTTTGGTCCAGTGGTTAGTTGTGCTATAATCATTGATGAGAGGATAAATGAGGTAAAGGATTCAAAGCTTTTAAGCCAGAAGAGAAGAGAGAAGCTAATGTTAGAAATTTTGGAGAAGTCAATTGATATAGGAATTGGCGTATCCTCAAATGTAGAAATTGAGGAGATAAACATAAGAAATGCCACCTTTACAGCAATGGTGAGGGCGATAGAATCCCTTGATGTAAAACCCGATCTCATTCTTGTAGACGGAGAGTTTATAGAAGGGCTTCAAATCCCTCAACTGGGGGTTATAAAGGGTGATAGGCTTGTTTACTCAATTGCATGCGCTTCAATTGTGGCAAAGGTGGTAAGAGATTTTACGATGAGAGGTTTGCATGATTATTTTCCCCAGTATAATTTGAAAATAAACAAAGGTTATGCTACAAATTTTCATAGAAAGATGATAAAATATTATGGGCTTTCCCCATTACATAGAGCTAATTTTAGAGGGAGCTGATGATTAGCAAAGACAAAATCCTCAAAAATGCAGAAAAATTCATAAGGGAGGGTAAACTTGAGAAGGCAATAGAAGAATATAAGAAGATTGTGGACGAAAATCCCTCTGATTGGAGCACTATAAGCCTTGTTGGAGATCTCTGTATAAAAGTTGGCAAGATCAAAGAGGGGGTCAGTCAGTTTATTAAAGTTGCAGACTATTACAGAGCACAAGGTTTCTATGACAAAGCAATCGCAGCTTACAACAGAGTTTATAAATTAGATCCAACGAACAAAGAAATTGCAATGGTTCTTGCTGATCTCTACGAAAAGAGGGGGCTTAGCTCCCAGGCAAGGGCTTTGTATCTGGAAATTGCTGAGAAGTATATGATCGGAGGAAAAACAAAGGAAGCTCTTGAGATATATAAAAAGGTTGTGGAACTTGATAAAGGGAATATAAAGACAAGGTCACTTCTGGTGGAATTATACAAAAAAGAAAAAATGATAGATGAAGCGGTAGAAGAGTTAAATGCAATAGGGGAAAGCCTTGCAAAGACAGGAAATATAAAGGAAGCCTTAGAATATTTTAATAAAGCTAACGAATTGAAACCTAATGATCAAAGGGCTACCAAGAATGTAGTTGAACTTTTTGTAAAGAGTCAGGATTACAGAAGAGCAATTGAGACAATTAAAGAATATTTAAAAATCTCCCCAAATAACACCTACTTTCTCAAAAGACTTGCAGAATTATACTGTGATGTAGGAGATATAAATGGAGCAGAACAAATAATCTTCCAACTTCAGCAGATGGAAGAGCATGAAGTTGACCTTCTTAATAAAATAGGAATGCTCCTGAAAGAGAGGAATGAACTTGACAGAGCCTATAGAATTTTTGAGCCCACAATAGATTATTTTGTGAAAAAAGGAAGCATTGAAGAAGGGCTCTCTTTCCTCAGACTGATATGGACTTCAGACTCTTATCACATACCTTCTCTTCTTAAAGCTTCTGAGATATACAGAGAGGCTGAGCAAATTGCTAATCTAATCCAGGTTTTGAACAAGCTATATGAAACCTATGAACAGAAAGGAATGAAAGATGAGGCTGTAAAGGTGTTGAAGGAACTTGTTAACCTTGCTCCTGACAACTTAAAGTATAAAAATGCCCTTGCAAAAATGGAAGGGAAAATTATTCCAGAAGAAATTAAAGGCACAACTGTTGAGGAAGAGGTAGAGAGGGGCGAAGAATTTATAAACTCAAAGCTTGCTGAGGTTGAGGTTCTCATTAAAAATAAACTTTATAAGAAAGCTCAGGAGATTCTGGAAGATTTACTCAGGTATAATCCTGATTCAATCGAGATAAGGAAAAAAATTATTGACCTTTTCCATAAAACAGGAAAAAATGAAAGAGCTGCTGATGAAGCATTTGCTCTTTCAGAAATATACAAACAGAAGGGAATGATAGAGGAGTATCAGGAAACCTTGGA
>JBBIMS010000146.1:0-3696 GCA_037444285.1 Candidatus Aminicenantota bacterium
AAATAAGGAGGATACACCTTTCATGAAATTTACACAAGATATTTTACACCACCAATAAGAATTTCATTGGCACATACCCTGAAAATTTGGTAGAATTTAAAAGATGATGAGATGTATAACTCATTTTTCAGAGGGAGAAAATGTTTGAAAGACCAGGTAAGGATGAATATTATTTAAATATTGCAAGGGAGGTATCGAGAAGATCAACATGCCTTAAAGTTGCAATTGGAGCAATAATTGTAAGAGACGACCAGATTATTGCTACTGGTTATGTTGGAGCTCCAAGAAAGACAAAAAGCTCTATTGAGCATGGTTTCTGTCTTCGTCAGAAGTTAGGTATTCCATCAGGAACCCAGTATGAACTTTGCAGGTCAGTTCATGCAGAACAGAATGCAATTATAAATGCAGCAAGAGCTGGTGTTAGCCTCCTTAATGGAGACATGTTCATATATGGAGAGAAAAGAGATAATGGAGCTGTGATAAATGCTTTCCCTTGTTTTATCTGTAAGAAGATGATAATAAATGCAGGTCTGAGAAGGGTTGTCTCCTCCACTGAGGATGGGAAATTTATGATTTTCTATGTGGATGAATGGGTCAGGGAGTGGCAGGAATCTGATATAATAGAAGATAAATACAAATACGGAAAATGAAATTAGGTCTCACAGGTCCAATTGCTTCTGGAAAAGGAGAAATAACAAAAATCCTGATTTCAAAAGGTTTCTACTATATTTCCCTCTCTGACATTGTAAGGGAGGAAGCCAGAAGAAGAAATGTTGAAATGAGCAGGGAAAACCTTCAAAATCTTGGAAATTCCCTCAGAAAAGAATTTGGAGCGGGTATTCTTGGGAAGATTGTAAGGGAGAGGATAGAAGAGGAACCTGAAAAAAACTGGGTAATAGATGGGATAAGGAATCCATACGAGGTTGAGGAACTTAGAAAAATGGAGGATTTTTATCTTATTGCTGTCACTGCTCCCATTGAGATACTGGTTGAAAGAGTCGTTTCGAGAAGGAGGGCTGAGGATCCTGATTCTATTGAGGAGATAAGGGAAAGGATTCTCAAAGAGATTGGAGATGACCAGCCTGAAGAAGGGCAAAGGATAAAAGACTGTATGGCAATTTCTGACTTCACAATAGTAAATATCCATTCCCTTAGTCATCTCGAAGAAGAGGTGGAAAAGATAATAAAAACATTATCATCTTTATAGGAGAGAAAAAATGAATTACTCTGATTTCCGTTCCGACACAGTTACAAAACCAACAGATAGGATGAGAAAGGCGATGTATGAGGCAGAAGTTGGAGACGATGTTCTTGGAGATGACCCGACAGTAAAAAGACTTGAGGAAATTGCTGCTGAAAAGATTGGGAAGGAAGCGGCTCTCTTTGTTCCATCAGGTTCAATGGGGAATGCAATTTGTGTGAAACTCTGGACAAATGAAGGAGATGAGGTAATTTTGGAGGAAAGATGTCATATTTACAATATTGAACTTGGAAACCTTTCGGTTCTCTCAAGGGTCTTACCGAGACCGATTCCATCAAAAAGGGGAGAGATGGCACCAGAGGATGTAGAGAAGGCGGTAAGGAAGAGAGGACTTACTTCCAATGGAACCTCTCTGATATGTCTTGAGAACACCCACAATTTCTGGAGTGGTGCAGTTGTATCAGTTGATAATTTTAAGGAAATAAGAAAAATCGCCCAAAGACACAACCTCAGAATTCATCTCGATGGAGCAAGAATATTCAATGCCTCAATTGCCAGAAAGATACCAGTCTCTGAATGGACTTCCCTTGTAGATTCTGTCATGTTCTGCCTTTCAAAGGGGCTTTCAGCTCCCATAGGCTCAATTGTTGCTGGAAGCAAAGAATTTATTGAGGAAGCAAGGAGGTTCAGGAAACTTCTTGGAGGAGGAATGAGGCAGGTTGGAGTAATAGCGTCTGCAGGGATTGTTGCCCTCGAAGAGATGATTGAAAGGCTTGAGGAAGACCATATACTTGCAAAAAAACTCGCCACTGGTCTTTCAGAGATAAAAGGGATAGAAATAAATCCTGAGGATGTGGAGACAAATATTATAATTTTCAAGATCAAAAAAGATGGACTCAATGCTTCAAAATTTGTGGAAAAATTGAAAGAGAAGGGGGTTCTTGCCCTCTCAATTTCAGAGGATGAAGTGAGATTCTGCACCCATAAGGATGTAAACGAAAGGGATGTTGAAAAAGCTTTAAAGGCTTGCAGAGAAATTTTGCAATAAATATTCTCAGAATATTTTTTATTTGATTTTCAGGGAGAAATATTTTATTTTATAAATAGGAGTCAATAATGAGCTTGAGAAGGGTTAAAGAACATATAAATTATAATTTCCTGGATAATAAGGAAAAAATACAAAGGAGAGAGTTGAGAAAGGATAATGGATTTACCCTTGTAGAGGCAATTGTTGTGATAGCTGTTCTTCTAATTCTTGGAGGACTCATTACTCCAATTGTTTCAACCCAGCTCCAGAACAAAAAAATTGAGGTGACAGAAGAGAAGCTCCAGAAGATAAAAAAAGCAATAATTGGAGACCCATCAGTTGTTCAATTTGGACAGAGGACAGATTTTGGGTATGTGGGGGATATGGGTAGCCTTCCTTCAGCCCTGGTTGACCTTATAGTCCGTGGAACCCAACCTCCCTGGCAATACTACACAAATTGGGGAGGTTATACAGATGTAAATATTGGGGCTGGATGGAGGGGTCCATATCTTGACCCTACTGAAGATCCTCCAGGAAGTGGGAATTATTTGTCTTTAAAAGATGGATGGAATAGAAATTTTGTAGTAATAGTAACAGGTTTTCCTGCAGGAACTCAGATTGCAAGAAGAATATATTCTTATGGACCCAATGGTATTTCCGAAAGCTCTGGGACAGGATGCGGTGGAGATGACCTTTGTATAGATATTTTTTGGGATGAGATTCGAGCTTTTATCCAGGGTAATACATGGAATGAGTGCGGAGTAGGGATACAGTATCAAGAGATAAGAATTTTTTATCCATCAGGAGGGAATCTTACCTCCTCTGCTTTTAACCCTTCCTCAGGACAATTATGGTTTTCAACATATGGCACCCCAATACCAATCGGAATAAGGAGAATTTTTGCAGATACTGACACAGCTGCTCCAAACCCGAGTTATGATTTGAAACAGTTTTTGGTGATCAGCAATGGACCATCCCTCTCAATAAATCTTAGAAGAAACGCAACTTGCGCAAGCCCATCTCCATGAGAATAACCGAAATAAGAGAGTTTCTCCAAAATTTATAGTGGAGCCTGAGATGAGCATTAAAGAAAAAGGAATTGGTCTCATTTATACAGTAATCCTGATCGCAGTTCTTGTTATAGTAGCGGGTATTTTTGGTCCCTATCTTTTTGTTAGAGAAACCTACAGAAAGCAGGATGTTGAAACCCTTGAAAGAATAAAAGCAATAAGAACAGCAATACTCGGTAATTCAGAAATTGTGGAAAGGAATTTGAGAAGTAATTTCGGTTATGTGGGAGACATGGGAGGGTTACCTCCAATTCTTGAATACCTTGTTCTCCAGCAGAATCCAACACCAAATCCTTTTCCAGTTGCCTGGAACCAGACCATATGGAGTGTTCATTCTACAGGAATTGGCTATGGGTGGAGAGGTCCTTACATAGATCCAAAGTATACAGGAAATTACG
>JBBIMS010000146.1:3796-5162 GCA_037444285.1 Candidatus Aminicenantota bacterium
ATTGGCTATGGGTGGAGAGGTCCTTACATAGATCCAAAGTATACAGGAAATTACGAGTTTGAAGCCCTCAGAGATGCATGGGGGACAAGGTTCCAGTATGTGGACAATGCAGGTCAAACTATTATCAATCCATCAACTGTGACTTTCCCTGTTTTCATCCGCTCAGCTGGTCAGGATAGAACCTTTGGAACAGCCGACGATATAAATGAAAACAATCATCCTGAACTCTGCAGGATTACTGAAGACGATGTGAGGGCAGTTTTAAGGGGTTATACCTATTGTGAGGATGGAACTCCAATTCAAAGAGACAATATTTATGTTTACTGGCCAACTCTTTCTTTAAATGGAACGGTAACAATTACTCAAGGGGGACCTTACTCTTCATCAAGCACTGGAACATGTCCCTATGATCAAGTCCCTCCTCCTACTTGTTATTATTTTGAAACACCAGAAAGAATCCCAGCAGGAATAAGGAAAGTTTTGATAGGTGATCTTATAAGTCCATATATTGACCAGTTTGTAGTTATCAACGGAGGTGGAACCCTTCACGATGGTTCTACTGGAAGAATGCGATGGAATCTGAGGGGTGGAAGTTGCGGTGGATGTATTGAAGCCATCCTACCAAGAATAGATTCAAGGGATGCGTGGGGTGAGTGTTCAGGTGGGCAACGGGATGTATTTTCTATTCGAATAAGAAACAGGTGTGCTGTGCCAGTTAATATAAACTCAATAAGGGTTGACTATCCTTCTAACCTTTACTATCTCAATGCTTTCATAACCCCAACCCTGCGATCCATTGGTGCGGGTTGGTCTTATGATTGTGGTGGAGCAACCCCTCCAGGTGGAAGGAGTGGTTTGACATACTCTTTTAACACAAATAGTGGTGTTGTTTTGAGATTGGGCACAAATATTTATCTTTTTCCACAGAGTTGTTCTCCTTCAGCCTCTGTCACCATCCCTGCAGGAGGAACTCGTTATTTAACTGTAGGTAGATTTATCACATCAACTGGAGGGTGTGGAGATATAAGACTATTGACTTTCACAATATATCTCAGCGATGGTTCTGTTCTAACAGTCCCTCCACCATAAAAATTCTTCCTAAATTTTCATTGATTTTTAAAAGCTTTCAGAATTGACTCCAGAGATAAACTCATGCTATTCTAAGAAAGGGTATTTATGAAAAAAAAGGAGATTGGATTGACCAAAGAGCTTTACGAAACCATTATAAGTATTGTTGACGAAAGGGTTCAATCTATAAAAGTATCAAGGGAGGAGTATGACAAATTAAGAGATGCTGTATATGAACTTGCTCAAGCACAGAAGAGGACGGAAGAAAGAATAGAGATACTTTCCCAAAGGCTGGATG
>JBBIMS010000147.1:0-4391 GCA_037444285.1 Candidatus Aminicenantota bacterium
TCTCCATTATCTCTATCTGATAGATTATTTTCCCGCCCTTTGAAAGAGCGTCTTCAAGATGTTCCCTCACTTTTTTAAACTGTTTTTCATTCTGTATTGGACCAAAGTCTTTTCCAATTTTAAGTTTTTTCATGATTTCGACTATTTTTTGTATAAAGGGTTCTACAATTTCTTCTTCCACATAGATTCTTTCAACAGAGGAGCATGTTTGCCCGCAATTGAAGAGACTTCCCCATACAGCAGCTTCAGCAGTAGTTTCAAGATTTGCATCCTTTAGAACTATCATCGGATCCTTTCCACCAAGCTCAAAGACTACAGGAATCAACTTTTCTGAGCAAACTCTCATGATTTCTTTCCCTGTTTGAGAACTTCCAGTAAAGAAAACCTTTCTAACAGGCTGGTTCAGGATCTCTTTCCCCACCTGCCCATTGCCGTAAAGAACATTAAGAACACCGTCTGGTAGCTCTGACTTTCTGAAAATTTCTTCGATCTTTTTACCTGTGAGAGGAGTAAATTCCGAGGGTTTAAAGAGGACAGTGTTTCCAGCAATGATTAAAGGAATAATTGATACAATTGGTATTGAGAAGGGATAGTTCCAGGGAGAAATAAGAGCAACAGGACCAAAGGGCTCATATTCAATCCATCCTTTTTTGCCCCAGAGAAAGGGCTGGTTAAATTTTACCCTTTCCCTTTTAAGAATCTTCTTTGAGTGCTTGCAATAATAAGAAATTGCATCGAGGGAGGATAGGACATCGCTTAAGTAGGATTCCATTAATGGTTTCCCAGTTTCCCTTGTTATAAGCTTAGCAATTTCATCCCTTTCCTCAAAAATGATCCTCCCCGCTTTTTTGACAAAACTTATCCTTTTTTCAAGGGAGACTTTCTTCCAGAGGTAGAAACTCTCCTCTGCTTTTTTGAAAGCTTTTTCTACATCTTCTGGTGTCGATATTTCAACAGAGCCAAGAATCTCACCATTAGAAGGGTCAAAAGATTCCAAAAAATCGCCAGAGGCTCTCATTTTTCAAAACCTCCTGATTTTTACAACTAAAATTATATAATAGAATTTTTTGAGCAAAAAACTTTTCCAAAAAAAATGATCTAAACCTTGATACTTAATAAATCTGAAATCAAAAAAGAGTTTTTGGGAGGTTTTCGTAATTCATCTTCCCTTTTAACTGCAGGTAGATAGAATCTTGAGGGTTTGTAACAGATGAGGGAAGATATGGGTATGAGAAGGTTTTTCGAGATTCTATTTTTTCAAAGGAAAGAGAGCTTATAAAAGAACCCTTTAAAGCTTAAAGGGGGAACTCTTCAAAAAAATTAATCCTTTCGATCTAACCCTGATTTTTATTTACGGATTAGAGTCCAATGCTTCTGTTGAAAAAAGGCAATGATTAAGTTATATTAGAGAAAAATATGTTATAGGGATGGTAGGACTTTGCTATGGTAAAGGATGAAATGATTAATTATATTTCAAAGATAAAGGGGAAAGCTCTATATTTGCTTATTTTTTTGATAAATCTAATTTTAATTTTTTTCATTGTTGATTCTTTTAATGAATTCAGCCCCTTATTGAGAAATTTTAAATTTGAGCGACTCAGAGAACATTGCCTCGCATTATTTGTTTCTTATCTTGATAGAAATGGAAGGGAGGAAATCGTTTCTATTTATCCCATAGAACCTTTCCCTCCCACATATATTTTAGGGGCTTTCTCTCCATTCTTTCCCTCAGCTATAATTAAATTTAACTTTTTTGCAGAGATTCTCGTTTCTCCTTCTGATATGTTACTTCAACCTTTGGATTTAGACCAGGATGGCAAAATAGAAATTCCAGTGTTAGAAACACAGAAAAATGAGATAATTTTAAAGTTACTTGATGCTCAATGCAATCTTAAAAAAACGATTCGTTTTACCAATCCTTTGATGGAAGGACAATTTCTCATAAATATAATTTTTGAGGATATTGATGGAGATGGAAGCAAGGAAATGATAGGGCTCGTAGATAGTGGATTCTCTGCCCTACCAAGAGGAGTTGTTGTATTCAATGTCAGTTCAGCTAAATTATTATGGGGATATTATATGGGATGTATGCCTAATTCAGCTAAAACAATAGATTTTGACAAAGATGGCAGAAAGGAGATTGTCATCAGTGGCTGGAGTCCCCATAATGGAGTGGTGGCAAATGGGACAGATGATGATCACAGCTATATTATTCTGGTCGATCATGAGGGCAAAAAAATCTGGCAACAAATCCTTGGAGGCTATTATACAATGCTTTCTTTTGAGGTTACTGATATTGATCAGGACGGCGAATTGGAGATAATTACAAGCAAATCATGCCACAGGGAGATTAAGCCAGAGCCTGGAGAAATAAGAATCCTCGATGCAAGAACTGGAGATACAGAGAGATATATTTACGAAACTGGGGTTTCCTTTTCCGACATGCATTTTATAAATAAAGAGGGGAATAATCCTTCTCTGGTCATTGGAGACTCAGAAGGAAGGGTGTCCATTCTGGATAAAAACCTAAATAAAGTGAAAAGTATTAATCTTGAATATCCTGCCAGAATTCGAGGAGTAGGGGGCTTAGGAAGAAATGCGAAGGAAAATAACATATTTGTTCAATCGGGATTCACAAATTTTTATATCCTGGACAGCAATCTGAGGAAGCTTCACAAATTCACTTTTAAGGATTTCAATGAGATAGAAAAGCTTTCATTCCTTTCAATTTCCAACCAAAATGAGAAAGCAGGAATTTTGAACGCAGACAATTTGTATCTCATCAAAAAAGAACCATTAAGAGTATCTTCTTTGATAATCTCTTTTTTGAAATCACGGCTGGCATCTTACCTTCTTGCATTTGTTTTTTTCAACTTTTTAATGATTTATCTCGTGCAAAAAAGGAAATTTGTCCGTCCAGACCTGTCAGGTATAAAAGAAGACTGGTTAGAGATGGCGCAGGAGATAGCCCACAAGATGAAGAACCCTATGTTTACAATCCAATTAGAGGCTGAAAGATTGAATTTACTTATAAAAAAGAATGAAAACCAAACTCTTTCTCAAGATTTGACTGCTTCAACTGAATCAATTCTTGATGATGTGAAAAGCCTTAATGAACTAATTCGTGCCTTTCTGAAACTTCTCATTCCTAAGCCTTTGAAATTAAAGAACACAGAGCTTAACTCTGTAGTTCAAAGAGTTGTTCAAAGATATGCTGAGCTATTAAAGGGAAAAATTGAGTTTGTTCTTGATTTAGATAGAGAATCAACAGTTATTTCCGTAGACGAAGAGCAGATAGAAGAGGCTATTATGAACATAATTTTAAACTCAATTGATGCTCTTCCAGATGGAGGAAAGATTAAAATATCGACTACTGTAATCTACTCTCCAATTGTAAAAGCCAAAAAAGGTATTCAAATGGAGATTGAAGATACTGGCATAGGTATCCCTAAGGATAAAATTGGAGAGATATTCAAACCTTATTACACTACAAAAAAGGAAGGTATTGGAATAGGTTTAACCATAACTAAGAGAATAATTGAACTCCATGGAGGTAAGATCGATGTTTATAGCAAACCAGGGGTTGGCACGAAATTTGCTATATTTTTGCCCTGGAAAAGTTAATGAGAGCCAATAATTCAATTATTGAGAATGAGGAAAGATAAGGGAACAATCCTTCTTGTCGACGATGAACCAAAGATTTTAGCCTCTCTTTCCAAAATTTTAGAAAATTATGGCTTTCAGACTCTAACTACAACTGATGGCAATGAGGCAGTCTCAACTATAGAAGAAAAGGATGTGGACCTGGTTGTTCTGGATCTCGTCATGCCAGAGATAGATGGAATAACCGTTCTAAAAAGGATTCTTGAAAAAAAGCCATCTTTGCCTGTTATAATGCTTTCAGGACATGGCACAATATCAAAAGCAGTAGAAGCCACAAAAATTGGGGCTTTCGATTTTTTGGAAAAGCCCGTAGAATCAGAAAAGATTCTTATTACCATTGAGAATGCACTCACAAAATTCAATTTAGAGAGAGAAAAGGAATTTTTACTTCAAGATTCCCTTGAAAGATACAAGATGGTAGGCGTTTCTAAGGCTATGAAGGGAATTTTCTCTCTTATCGAGACAGTGGCTAAAACAGACACTACTGTTCTCATAACAGGTGAAAGCGGAACAGGAAAAGAACTAATTGCAAGAGCAATACATTTCAGAAGTAACAGAGCAGGAAAACCTTTTCAAGTTGTTAACTGTGCAGCAATTCCTGAGGATCTTATAGAATCAGAGCTTTTCGGTCATGAAAAGGGTGCTTTCACAGGAGCTACTGAAAGAAAAATAGGAAAATTTGAACTTGCTGATAAAAGCACAATATTTCTTGATGAAATAGGAGATAT
>JBBIMS010000147.1:4448-5162 GCA_037444285.1 Candidatus Aminicenantota bacterium
CTTGGAGGTAAGGAGACTATAAAAATAGACGCACGAATAATTTGCGCTTCAAATAAAGATTTAAAAGAGGCGGTTAGAGAGAAAATCTTCAGAGAGGATCTCTACTTTCGTATCAGTGTAATAAACATATATGTTCCTCCTCTCAGGGAAAGAAAAGAAGACATTCCGATTCTTATTGAGCATTTCATAAAAACATTTTGTGAGGAGAGAAAAAGACCCTTGTTCAAAATTCATCCCTCAGCTCTTGAATTCCTTATCAATTATCACTGGCCTGGAAATGTAAGGGAGCTAAGAAATTTTGTAGAAAAGATGGCTGTGCTTTCCTCATCGCCTGTAATATCAAGGGAGGAGGTAGAAATGCTCCTGAGAGATTCGAGCATTGAAGAGGGCGCTCCTGAGGAGAAAATATTTTTTGAGACTCTTGGCAGCGCCCGTGAAAAAGCCGAGAGGGATTTAATACTAACAAAACTCCTTGTAAACAACTGGAATTACGAAAAAACTGCAGAAGAGCTTGGGATCTCCAGAGCCACTCTTTTTAATAAGATAAAAAAATACGGAATAACGAGGGAGAAGATAAATTATTAAAGACTGAATCAGAGCAGGGAAAGTTTTCCAAGGGATTTTTAAGGTATGATTTTCAATGATTTACAAGTCAGGAAATTAACATTTCTTTTGATCTTGTATAAAGACCTATCTTGCAAATTTTTCTGATTC
>JBBIMS010000148.1:0-5137 GCA_037444285.1 Candidatus Aminicenantota bacterium
TTTCTCATGATGCAACGAATCGATTTCGAGTAGAAAATTAGTGATGCAATTCGAATACTTGACACGAATAATTTTTATTTGATAAAATGAGTTTGTTTTATGGGATTAAGCGATGAAAAAGAAAGTATTGTTAGTATTTTTTGAGGCATTTAAGTTAAAAGAGATAAAAGAATTGCTTGAAAAGGAGGATTTCCAGGTTTTAATAGCCTTTGATGGTGCTGAAGGATATGAAATGTTTAAGAATGAGAAACCCGATCTTGTTATAACTGAAGCTCTTCTACCAAGGGTTCACGGCTTTGAGCTTTGCCAGAGAATAAGAACTGAGTCAGAGATGAAAATCCCTGTTATTATCGTTACAGGAACTTATAAAGGAACAAGATTCAGAAATGAGGCTTTAACAAAGTATAATGCCACTGCCTTTATTGAGTATCCTTTTGACACAAACGAATTTTTGGAAGTGATAAAAGATTCTATTTCTCCCAAGGAAGAAGAGCTCTTTAAGACAATACCAATTAAGGCTGATACAAAGGAATTTCTAAAGGATGCAGGAGGGGAGAAAAAGGTTACTGCCGAGGAACTTTTTGGAGGAATTTTAAAGGAGCTTGAACATCCCACAAAGGACGAGAAAGGAGTGGACTTTCAATTCTTTCAGAAGAAAGAGGCTGAGAAAAAGGCTGTTGAAAGGGAAGTAATAGAAGAGAGTGAAGAGGATCTTGAGAAAAAACTTGAGGAAACCCTTTCAGGACTTGGGATAAAAGTCAAGGTAAAGCCTTCAACTGAAAAAAAGAAGGAGGAGAAACCCTCTCTTGAAAAAGAAAAAACTCTTGAAGTTTTGGAAGAGAAGCCTTCCATTGAACCTCCTCCGAAGCTCTTTGTTCCACAGGAGGAGAAACATGTTGAAGAGTTGATAAAGGAGGAAAAAGAATATGTTGAAGAAATAAAGAAGGAAGAGGCGCCAACTGTTGAAGTTCCCCCAATTCTTCCTGCAGAGGAAAAGGTTGAGAAAATAAAGGTGGAAATTCCTGCTAAAGAAACAATAGGAGATTACATACTTGAGGAGAAGATTGCCACAGGAGGAATGGCAGAAATTTTCAAGGCGAAGAGAAAGGGGGTAGAGGGATTTGAGAAAACAGTGGTTGTGAAAAGGATATTGCCCAGCGTTGCCGAGGACAGGGAATTCATTGATATGCTAATTGATGAGGCAAAGATAGCAAGCCAGCTTTCTCACCCGAATATAGTCCAGATTTTTGATCTGGGAAAGAAGGAAGGCTCTTATTTCATTGCGATGGAGTATGTTCATGGCAAAGATCTTAGGACAATACTGAAAACTCTCAGTTCTCGAGGAAGACTCCTTCCTTTTGAACTTTCAGCATATATAGGGATGAAGATCTGTGATGCCCTTTACTACGCCCACAATAAGAAAGATAGCTCAGGAAGACCTTTGAAGATTGTTCACAGGGATGTTTCTCCTCAGAATATACTTATTTCTTATGATGGAGATGTAAAACTCACAGATTTTGGTGTGGCTAAGGCTTCTACAAAGCTTCATCAAACTGTTGCAGGACAGATAAAGGGGAAAATGTTATACATGTCCCCAGAGCAAAGTAAAGGTAGCAAAGAGGTTGATTTCAGGTCGGATATATACTCCCTCGGTTGTGTTCTTTTTGAGATGATCACAGGGAAAAAGTTGTTTATGGCAGATTCTGAAATGGCAGTTCTTGAGAAGGTTCAGAAGGGTAAAATAGTAAAGCCAACCAAGTTAAACCCTGAGGTTCCAGCTCAGCTGGAAAGTATTGTCTTAAAAGCCTTGAAACCAAGACCATCCGAAAGATATCAGAGTGCTCTCGAAATGAAGAAGGATCTGGAGAAATTTATTCTTAGCAGAAGGAAAACAATCCCTGACAATCATGAACTCTCTTTGTTCATGGCTGAGCTCTTCCCTGGTGAATTTGCCTTTCTTCCTCCAGTCAGGGAAAGAGTGGAAATTCTAGAGGCGACAAGAAGGGAGGCTCCCCAGATATTTCAAGCTTTCGAGGGAAAAGAGGAGAAAAGGAGAGTTTCTAAACCCCTTATTTTCGCTTTAGTTTTGGCTATTTTACTTTTAATGGGGTATTTAGCGTATAATTTCCTTTATCTCCCCAGCTCAAGGAAGTCTCCTGGGACTGAAATTGCTAAAAAGAGTGAGATTGTTCATCCGCAGCCAGTTGAAAAAAAGGAAGAGGCTCCACATGAAGAGGCAAAGGAGTCTTTAGAAACTCCCAGAATCGAAAAACAGGAATTGAAGGAAGAGGCAAAGGAGATTTTGCCTACTCCTGAGGTGAAATCCACAAGGGAAGTTCAGAAACAGCCCTTTAAGACAGAACCCCAGAAAAGGATTGAGCCCCAGAGGCTGGCAAAGGAAAGACTGCCTGTTCCACCTGAAGAAGAGAAAAAGGTGGAGGAAAAACCTGTAGAAATTGTAAAACAGGAGGAAACTCCTAAGGAGGTTGTTCCTCCTCAAGAGCCTCCGAAGCAAGAAGAGGTTGTTGAAGAGAAAGTAAAGGAGGAACCCAAGCCCCAAAAGGTGGAAGAAGTTAAACCTCAACCTCCTCCTTTGAAAGAAGGAGATCTTTTGCCATTAGAGGAAGTGGATGTAAAACCTTCGGCGATTAAAAAAGTTCAACCGAGACTTACAATTACTGCTGAAAGAGCATCTGCCCACGGTGAAATCCTTCTAAATGTTCTTATTTCTGAGACAGGAGATGTTTTGAATGTGAAATTGGTCAAAGGAGTTTCAAAAACTCTTGGCATGAATGAGGAGGCAATGAAGGCTGTAAAGCAGTGGAAATTTTCTCCTGCAATAAAATCAGGGAAAAGGGTAAAAGTCTGGATGCTTGTGCTTGTAAAATTTTAAAGAAAATGGTTAAATCAACATATGATAGAGAAAGAGGCTTTCGCCTCAATTAATCAATAGGAGGTATCATGAAGGAAACATTGACTGAAGAACAAATTAATTTCTACAAAAAGACCCTTGAACATACCAGAAGACAGATTAAAGAGATTGATGCCATGATTGAAGAGGAGCTTAAAAGAGTGAGAGAGAAACTCGCAGAGCTTCAGAATACAAAAAAATCCATAAGGCAGATTTACGATGCAGCATGCACTCTACTTGGTGTTGAGAACGAATTTGAAAAGGAAGAAGGCGAAGCCCAGGAGAGCTGAATAGAATAGTTTATCGGGAAAAATCTAATGAGTGATTTGTGGGTAAGATGTAATTTTTGCAAAAAGATTCTTTACAGGAAGGAAATAGAGACAAACCTCAATGTTTGCCCTGCGTGCAATGCTCATTTTAGAATTTCTGCAATTCAATGGGTTGAAATTCTTTCTGACGGCGAAATAAAGTGGGAGGATGAAAATATAAGACCTTTAGACCCTCTTAATTTTTTTGACACAAAATCCTATAAAGATAGATTGAAGGAGAGCGCTGAAAAGTCAGGAGTTAGCGAAGCTGTCATTAATGTTTTCACGAAAATAGATGGAATTCCTGTTATAATTTCAGCAATGGAATATAATTTTATAGGTGGAAGCATGGGTTCTGTTGTGGGAGAGAGAATTTCAAGAGCGATAGAGAAAGCTCTGGAGAGGAAAGTTCCTTACATAACAATTTCTTGCTCTGGTGGTGCAAGGATGCAGGAAGGAATTCTTTCCCTGATGCAAATGGCAAAAATTTCAGCCCTCCTTGCTCTTTTTGACGAAGCCAAGATCCCCTTTATATCAATTCTTACAGATCCAACAACAGGAGGAGTGACAGCATCCTTTGCAATGTTAGGAGATTTGAACATAGCAGAACCCAATGCTCTTATAGGTTTTGCAGGACCAAGAGTGATTGAACAGACAATCAGAGAGAAACTTCCAAAGGGATTTCAAAGATCAGAATTCCTTCTCGAGCATGGAATGCTTGATATGGTTGTTCCGAGGAATAAAATGAAATCAACCATATCTCTTGTTCTTAGGTTGCTTTTGAAGAAATATTCTGAGAAGGGGGAATAGTGGAAATTGTCTATAAATGAGGCAATTTCATTTCTTGATTCCCTTGGCAAGTTCAGGATAAGGCTTTCTCTTGAGAGGATAGAAAAATTACTGAACCTTTTTGGAAACCCCCATAATTCCTTTAAATCAATACATGTTGCAGGAACAAATGGTAAGGGTTCTGTTTGCACATTTATCTCTGAGATTCTTCAGAGCTCAGGCTATAAGGTTGGCTTATATACATCCCCCCATTTGATGGATATTAGAGAGAGGATCAGAGTAGGAAAGGAATTTATAGGGAAAGAGTATTTTGCTTATTTAATCAATTCGATTCGTGAAAAATTCAAATATTTCAGTGAGGAAGACACTCCCACATATTTTGAGGTTCTCACCTGTCTCGCCTTTCAATTTTTTAAGGAGACGAATATAGATTTTGGAGTCATTGAGGTTGGACTCGGAGGGAGATTTGATGCAACAAATGTGATAAATCCAGAATTGAGTGTTATAACAAATATTTCTTATGACCATACTGAGTATTTAGGGAAAAAAATAGAGGAGATCACCTTTGAAAAAGGAGGAATTATAAAGAAAGGGGTTCCAGTTTGCTTTGGGGGGAAGAGTCCGACAGCCTGGAAGGTTTTAAAAAGAATTGCCAGGGAAAAAGGTTGCGAGGCATTCTGGCTCTATGATAAAAAATTTGATTTTAAAAGAATAATTTCTGGAGATAAAAAGGGTTTCTACATAAAATCTTTAAAGGATACTTATGAGATTTTTCCATCTGTCAATGGTCTTTTTCAGGGAGAAAACATTGCGACTGCTGTATTGGCTTCAGAAATAATTAGAGAAAAGGGTTTTCATATAAAAAAGGAGTCTATTGTCAAAGGTATAGAGGAAACAGTTTTAGAGGGAAGGATGGAGATTTTAAATAGAGAACCCATAATAATTATTGATGGAGCCCACAATCCAGATGGTGCAAGAAAACTTTTAACCTCCCTCAGAGAGATTGGGATTAAATCCTTTGTTCTTTTATATGCTTCCATGAAAGATAAAGAAATTGAAAAGATTTCAAAGATATTATTTCCTTACGCAAAAAAAATTGTCCTTACAAAGGTTGAGGAGACAAGGGGTG
>JBBIMS010000149.1:0-5137 GCA_037444285.1 Candidatus Aminicenantota bacterium
GAAGAGGAAATGGAGGAATGGCTATCAAAATCATCCACAGAAGAAAACACCCTCTGTTACTGGGCAGGATATAATTTAAACATTGATGAGGCTGAGGAACTTGAGGATAAAATAAAAGAGCTTGAAGGCAAAAGGGGTCTACTTCTTCCAGTTGGCACATTTTCGCCATCCTTTGAAAATATCTATGACCTCAATGGGAATGTTTCAGAGTGGTGCTTAGATAAAGAGAATAAGGGAAAGTTAAAAGGTCTTTCTGCAAGAAATATTTGCGATAAAAGAGAGATTTTCAAAGCTCCTCCAAAAAGTTACATTGGTTTTAGAGTGGTTGTTGAGAAGAAATAGAAGCTAAAATATTCCATCACATCCTGAAAACACCAAATCTGTGATCAGGGATAGGAGCATTCAAACTCATAGCTATTCCGAGGGCAAGGGCTTTTCTTGTATCGAGGGGATCCAAAATACCATCGTCCCATAATCTTGCAGTGGAATAGTAAGCTGATGATTCCTCCTCGTATTTTTTCAGAATTGGCTCTTTAAATTTTTCCTGCTCTTCCTCTGTCATTGTTTTCCCTTCCCTTGCAAGGGCTTCCAGTTTTACAGTGAGAAGTGTGTTTGCAGCCTGCTCTCCTCCCATAACTGCAATTTTTGCTGTGGGCCACATCCAGAGAAGCCTTGGAGCATATGCTCTTCCCGCCATTGCATAGTTTCCAGCTCCGTATGAGCCACCGATAATCACTGTAAATTTTGGAACATCAGCATTGGCAACAGCGTGAACCATTTTCGCTCCATCCTTTGCAATTCCTCCATGCTCATACTGTTTACCAACAATAAAACCAGTTATATTCTGAAGGAATATGAGGGGGATTTTCCTTACAGCGCACATGGATACAAAATGGGCGCCTTTTAGGGCGCTCTCAGAGAAAAGAACACCATTATTGGCAACAATTCCAACAGGATAACCCATTATTCTTGCAAAACCGCATATTAAAGTTGGTCCGTAAAGTTCTTTAAACTCATGAAACTCGCTCCTGTCAACAATCCTTGCTATAATCTCCTTCATGTCAAAGGGTTTTCTCAAATCTTTTGGAACAATTCCGTATATCTCCTGAGGATCATAGTAGGGCTCTTCTGGCTCTTCCACATCCAGCTCAAATTTCTTATTTTTTGGAAGGTTTGCCACAATATTCCTTGTGATCTCAATAGCATGCTCATCATTCAGAGCATAATGGTCTGATACTCCTGAAATTCTGCAATGGACATCAGCTCCACCCAGTTCCTCTGCTGTGACTTCCTCTCCTGTTGCTGCCTTTACCAAGGGAGGTCCTCCAATAAAAATTGTTCCCTGTCTTCTAACAATTACTGTTTCATCAGACATGGCAGGAACATAGGCTCCTCCTGCAGTGCAGGATCCCATTACAACAGAAATCTGTGGAATTCCCATTGCTGACATCCTTGCCTGATTGTAGAAAATTCTTCCAAAATGTTCCTTGTCAGGGAATGTGCCTGATTGAAGAGGAAGGAAAATTCCTCCAGAATCTACAAGGTATATACAGGGAAGACGATTTTCCATGGCAATTTCTTGAGCTCTAACATGTTTTTTTATTGTCTCAGGGAAATAAGTTCCACCTTTGACTGTTGCATCATTGGCAACAACAAGAACCTCCCTTCCGTTTACAACTCCTATTCCTGTTACAATACCAGCACATGGAGCTTCATTGTTGTACATTCCATAGGCTGCGAGGGGTGAAAGTTCAAGGAAAGGTGTTCCGGGATCAAAAAGAAGATCAAGTCTCTCCCTTACAGTAAGTTTGCCCCTCTCTTTATGTTTCTTTATTGCCTCGGGTGGTCCACCTTTCTTAACCTGTTCAAGTCTCTCCCTGAGCTCCTCCACAGCTCTCTTCATATTTTCAAAGTTCTCTTTAAATTCCTGAGATGATGTATCTATCCTGCTTTCTATTCTAAACATGTAAATTATTTCTCAAGGACAGCTTTATAACCATAGCATATAATCCCATCCTTGCCCTCTTCCTGAATCTTTCTTAAGACTATCCTTACTCTTGCACCTATATCAACTTCTTCTGGGCTTGCATCAGCAATCTGTGCAGTTATTCTTCCACCTCCATCCAGCTCAATTATTGCTACTGGATAGGGAGCCTGAAAGGAGAAATTTTTTGGAGGAATCCTTATTATTGTGTAGGAAATTATCTTCCCTTTGTCTGAAAGCCTTATATTTTCAAATTCATTGCTTTTACATTCAGGACAGATCTGTCTTGGAGGGAATGCTATGTAACCACAATTTTTACATTTTCCTGCTTCCAATCTATACCTTTGTGGAATCTCTCTCCAGTATTTTGGGACTGTCATTTTCCCACCTCCATTATATGGACAACTGAGGAGGCTCCAGAGCCCCCCATATTCTGGGTTAGTCCAATTTTTGCATTCTTAACTTGTCTCTTTCCTGCTCTTCCTTGGAGCTGGTAGAAAATTTCCACTGCCTGGGCAACGCCTGTTGCTCCTACTGGATGCCCCTTAGCCTTCAAGCCTCCACTTGTATTAACTGGTATTCTCCCTTCAAGGGATGTTTCTCCCTTCTCAACAAGGATTCCACCCTTCCCTTTTTCTGCAAAACCAAGCTCTTCAGTTATTATAATCTCAGCTATTGTAAAGCAATCGTGAACCTCGGCTAAATCAACATCCTCAGGCTTTATTCCAGCCATTTTGTAAGCCCTTTCAGCAGAGAGGGAAACAGCTCTTAAAGTGGTTATATCCTTTCTTGAGTGGAGGGTGATCGTATCTGTTGCCATTCCAGAGCCCATTATTTTCACAGGAGTATCTGTGTATTTTTTTGCAAGCTCAAGGGGGCAAAGAATTACACATGCAGAACCATCAGAGACAGGAGAACAATCCATCAATCTTAGAGGATCTGCAACAAGGGTGGAGTTTAAAACAGTTTCAATGGTTATTTCTGATTGGAATTGGGCGTAGGGATTCAAGGAGCCATGCTTATGATTCTTTACAGCTACCATTGCGAGTTGTTCTCTTGTCAGACCATACTTTTTCATATAGGCATTGGCAATAAGGGCATAGAGACCGGGAAATGTAATTCCGTGGAAGACCTCATACTCCTGGTCAGCAGCTGTTGCCAGTGCAAATGTTACATCTTCCGCATCTGTCATCTTCTCAACTCCACCGACAAGAACTATATCTGAAAGACCTGATGCCACCTCAAGGAATCCCATTCTTAAGGCAGCTCCTCCTGATGCACAGGCAGACTCAACTCTTACTGCCGGGATAGGATTCTGACCTAAATAGTCTGCGAGAAAAGCTCCAAGATGTTCCTGCGCAACAAATAAGCCTCCTGACATGCAACCAACATACATTGAATCGATGTGGTCTACACCAGCATCTTTGATTGCCATTAAAGCAGACTCAACAAAAATGTCCCTTATAGATTTTTTCCAGTGCTCACCAAACTTTGTTATTCCAGCACCAATTATTGCAACCTCTCTCATTTTCTCCTCCTAAACAATTATTTTTCCCCTTAATTTTGCATAAGTCCCATAATCTACATAGATCTTTCTTCCGTCAAGCATATCCCTTACCTTTGGAGCGAGATTCCTTACTTCCTCAATCCTCTCTGTGACCCTGAATATAAACGCATCTGAGCCTGCACCGGAACCAAAGGAAACAATCAGGATTTTGTCCCCTGGCTTTGCAATATCAAAAGTTGCTGAAAGCCCTGTTGGAGAGGAGCCTGAATATGTGTTACCCATCCAGGGAACAATCCATCCCGGCTCAATCTGTTTCAGATCGAAGCCTAAAGCCTTTGCAGCCTGCTGAGGGAACTTTCCATTGGGCATGTGAAAGACTGCATAATCAATATCCTTTGCAGTAAGACCTGCCCTTTTCATGATTTCCTTTCCAGCTGAAATTATGTGTCTGAAATATGCTTGTTCTCCTGTGAATCTTCCTCCATGTCTTGGATAGAACTCATGCTCTCTTCTCCAGAAATCAGGGGTATCTGTAGTGAAGGAGTAGGTTTCAAGGACTTCTGCAACAATTTTTTCTGAACCGAAGATAAAAGCGCTCCCTCCTGCTGAGGCTGAATATTCAAGGGGATCTCCTGGCGCTCCCTGAGAGGTGTCAGCTCCAATTGCAAGAGCATATTTGCAAACACCAGCCTTTACTTGGGAGTAGGCAACGAACATTGCCTCTGTTCCAGCTTTACATGCAAATTCAAAATCTGCTATGTGGACATCAGGAGTTATTCCAAGAGCTTCTGCTACAACTGTTCCTGTTGGTTTTACAACATAGGGGTGAGATTCTGAGCCAACATAAACTGCACCGATCTCCGATGGTGGAATTCCTGCTCTTTTCAGCGCATTCTTTGCAGATTCAACGGAGATTGTGATGGTATCCTCATCAAGATTCGGAACTGTCTTCTCATAAAGGAGCAATCCTTTCTTAATAGATTCAGGATCCATTCCCCATTGTTTTGCAATGGTATCAACTTTAATCCTGAATCTCGGAAGATAAGAGCCATAACCACAAATTCCTATCATAAACCCTCCTATTTTTTTTATGAAGAGATACTTATAACAAAAAATTATTTGCTGGTCAAAAATATACTTGAAAAAGGGAGAGCAAGTGAAAATAGCCTATTTATTCTGTCAACCTATGT
Organism: Candidatus Aminicenantota bacterium; assembly: GCA_037444285.1. Taxonomy (GTDB): domain Bacteria; phylum Acidobacteriota; class Aminicenantia; order JBFLYD01; family JBBIMS01; genus JBBIMS01. The sequence goes on from JBBIMS010000149.1 coordinate 4,682, forward strand.
TTACTGGAAATTCAATGAGAAGATGTAAATTATCGTTTACTTAAAAATTCTCTACTCCTTATAAACTGGCTTCTATAAATATTATAAGGGAAAGAGGGAAACTGGCATGTTGATTGAAATAGAAATTTCGGAGGTGTTAAATGAAAAATTTTAAATTTTTATTAGTATTAAGTTTGGTTTTAGGGCTTTTGGTGAGCTTCTCCCTTCCCGCCTACTCTCAGCAGGGAAAGTCAACTCAGAGTGCAGTCAAGAAGATCAATATCAACACTGCATCAGTTCAAGAACTTTCAACCCTCCCCAGGATTGGACCTAAAAAAGCAGCTGCCATTGTTGAGTACAGAAACAAGAATGGGAAGTTTCAGAGGATAGAGGATATCATGAAGGTCAAAGGTATTGGAGAGAAAACATTCCTGAGGCTTAAAGATTTGATTACAGTGGGATAGGGGGGGTGAAAAG
>JBBIMS010000150.1:0-208 GCA_037444285.1 Candidatus Aminicenantota bacterium
CTTATCAGCCCAGAATCTGCATCCATAAGAGAGATTTCTATAGCCACCTTTGTCCCCTCTCCGAATGTTCTGAGAGTATAGGCAACTATCTCCTCAAGCTCATAAGTTTTTAGCTTCCTCCTTACTGCTCTTCCAATTCCACCAAAGGCATGAGTTGTGGTAAGAACTTTTCCTCCATTAGCCTCAATGATTCTCTTGTTCTTCAAAC
>JBBIMS010000150.1:223-5098 GCA_037444285.1 Candidatus Aminicenantota bacterium
TTTTTCCTGAAAATCCTGTTGAATGGCTGACCACAACGAGATTGAACCCTTTGAAAATCTCACTTGCCTTTACACCTGTAGCCCCTGAGGTGGATGCAACAACAATACTTTTTATGCCCAGCTCCACTGCTCTTTCCTTTGCCAGGACTAAAACATTTTCAGTATTTATATCTCCTTCCCTTTCAAAATAGACCGTCATTTTAAACTCCTTTTATTAATTTTATTTTTATCAAAATTTCTTTATCCTCTAAAATTTTTTGAGAAAAACCAATCTCTTTAGAAAGAACTTCCTCAATTTTTCTCACAGTTACGGAGGAGTGAATTTTAACAAGATTCAAAAGAATATAAAAAAATAACCCATATCTTTTCTTAAAATGATTGCTTGCCTCCTTTGATAAATCCTTTCTTATATCGTAAATCCATGCCTCTCCACCCCTTTTCAAAACCCTGAAAATCTCTCTTAAGCAAGCCACAGGGTTTGACCAGTGATGAAAGCTGAATGTGCTGAGACAGAGGTCAAAGCATTCCTTTTCAAAGGGCATTGATTCTGCACTGGCTTTAAAGAATTTTAACCGATTGGAAAATCCTGCCCTTTCTGAATTTTTTCTCGCCAGCTTTACCATTTCACCAGAGATATCTATTCCTGAAATCTCAAGTTTTGGAGCTTGTCTTGCTATCTTAACTGGCAAAAATCCAGGTCCTGTTCCTACATCGAGGATTCTTCCTGATGAAATTTTAGAGAGAACCTCCTCTGCAATACCACTGTAAATCTCCTCCACCATCCTGCTCCTTCCAACAAAAAAGGAGTAACCCCATGCAAAAAATGAAGGAATACTTTCTATTTTCAAAAATCTTTCCATTTCCATTAGTTTTATATTATATACCCATCAAATCACAATGTTTAGAATACCCTCTCCCAAAACCCTTGACAATTTTTACGATCGGTGTATATATATATGGAGGTAAAAAATGAAGGGGAAATTTTTGATTATCCTTTTGGCTCTAACCTTTCTTTCTCTGAATTTGAAAAATGATATAGGAAAGACCCAACAGGGTTGTAATGACCAGCGTTGTTATATCTGGATAGTAAATGGCTGTCCTTTCTATGTCTGCGAGTACTATCCTAGTTACACCTGTGCATACTTTCTTGAGCAGATCATTTGTATTGACCCTGAGACTGGTCAGCCGATTTCGAGCACCATGCCATGCGGAGGTTCTCCTTGTAGTCCATTTATAATAGTTTCCAAGAATGGAGGTAAAAAATGAGGAACCTGAGAACATTTTTAATTTTATTTTTAATTTTTACTCCTCTCTTCTGCCAATCTTTAAGGAAAGAATTTGAGGTGGATCTGAGCAGTTACTTGCTTCCCCATAGACCCTATCTTGTATGGATAGCCACTGACTCTTACGGTAATATATTTGTAGCCCAGAAGGAAAGAGATATTTTTTTGAAACTTTCTCCTGATGGAAAAATTCTCTGGAAAAAGTCTGTCAAAAAAGAAGGAATGTGGATAGGATTTTTTGATGTTGATGGAGCAGGAAATCCAGTTTGTGTGATAAAGTCAAGGGAGAGATTGAGTTTGCCAATGATATGGTTTGATGGAAGAACAGGAGAAAAGTTAAGGGAGATCGATCTCTGGAAGAAAAAGGTAATCAAGGGTGTTGTTCAAATGAAAATTTTAAGACCTGAGAATCTCATCCTTTTTTTCGGAATAAGATGGGAGGATGAATACAAAAAATATGCTCTCCATCTGGCAGATTTTGATGGGAATATAATAAATTCCTTCGGTGAATCCCTGATTATTGACGATGAAACTATGTGGAGAGGAGGATGGATAAATTGTCTGGATCTATTTTCCAAAAGAGTTTTCATCAACTCTCCTGTAGCCAGTGGAATTGTGCATGTATTCGATATAATGACAGGAAGACACATATGTGACTTGGGTGATCCAAAATTTAGACTTTATTTCACCATAAATGGGGATCTCCTGTGTGCTAAAAGGGATGGGTTTGAGATATGGAAAAAGGAAGGGGATAATTATATCCCCAGTGGGACAAAAATAAAAGTTAATGCTCCTATGGGTATAACCTTAGGTTTTCCAGTGGGGAAAGATGAAACATTGAGGAGATTATTTTTTATGGGAGGAGAGGAGCAAAGAATTTTGAGAGTGTATACTCTGATCTTTTAATTTTTCATTTTTTAAAACTTGCAACCCTCTAAAAGGTATTTTTTCAACTCATTATTCTATCTGAAGTTTTTACCCTCCCCAAGCAAAAGTTGAAACTTTCAGCAAAATGTTGCATCTTGAATATATGAGAAATTCGCAATGGATTGCCATTGTTGAAGATGAACCTGATGTCTCCCACCTTATATCTTATCACCTTGAAAAAAGTGGCTTTAGAACAAGAGAGTTTAGAAGGGCAAAACATCTTTTGGAAATTCTTCCCTTTGAGATCCCCCTTCTAATAATCCTTGATCTAATGCTTCCTGACATTGATGGCTTGGAAGTCTGCAAAAAAATTAAAAATAACGAGAGGACCTCCAAAATACCCATAATCATTGTCACTGCTAAAGGAGAAGAGAGCGAAAAAATTGTGGGACTTGAGCTTGGAGCTGATGATTATATTACAAAACCCTTTTCACCTCGAGAGCTTGTTGCAAGAGTAAAAGCAGTTTTGAGGAGAGTTCTTACATCTGAGTCTTCCCGTGAGGTGATTAAAGTAGGAGAGTCTTTAATAATTGATGCTGAAAAACATAGAGTTTCTGTAGATGGAAAAAATGTTGAATTGACCAGTGCTGAATTCAAATTGCTAAAGATACTGGCAGAGAAAAAGGGGAGAGTTTTCTCAAGGGATAAACTTTTAGACCTTCTCTGGGGGGAGGAAAAAGCTGTAATTGACAGAACAATTGATGTTCATATTAAGAATCTTAGAGAGAAGCTCGGGAGTGCTGGTAATTTCATCAAGACAGTAAGAGGAATCGGATACAAAATAGAGGAGGAATGAGACCTTGTCCATCTTTGTCAGAGTGAATCTGATACTTATAATAGTAATAACAATTTTCGCTATATTAATTTCCCTCTTCTCTTACTACTCTCTCCGTTCTCACTATCTTAATACCATAACATCTCATTTAGAAAATACTGCTCTCCTTGCGAGGAATTTGCTGAAAAATTCAATGAAAAATCCTGATACTGGAGAGATAGATTCAATGGTTGACAACCTTGCAAAGGATCTTAATGTAAGAATCACAGTTGTTGATAGCTCTGGAAAAGTCCTTGGAGATTCTCTTAGAAATCCAAGGGAAATGGAGAATCACAAGGAAAGAATTGAAATAAAAGATGCTTTAAGCAAAGGATTTGGAAAGAGCATAAGATACAGCACCACCATTGATGAAACTATGCTATATGTTGCAATTCCAGTTAAGGAAGGAGAAAAAACTCTGGGTGTAGTTAGGAATAGTATTTCCTTAAAAAATGTAAAAGCCCTTCTTGAAGAAATGAGAAATAAGCTCCTCCTCTCCTTTATAATAACTGTTTTAATAGCATCCATAACATCAATTTTACTAACAAAAATTCTTACAAAACCAATAATTGAGCTAAAAAAAGCTTCAATGGAAATTGCAAAGGGAAACTTCAATTTTAAAATGCCAGAAAGTAATGCAGCTGAATTCAGAGAACTGGCAAATAACTTCCAGATCATGGCTTCAAATATAAAAGAACTCATCAGTAAAATCGAGAGGGAAGGGAAGGAACTAAGGACAATTATAGAGAATATTAAAGAGATGATTGTTGTAACAGACAAAAAGGGAAGAATAACTATCGCAAACTCTGCTTTCAGAGCTCTTTCAAGAACCGAAAACTTTATTGGAAGGTTTTTTTGGGAAGTCCTGAGGAGCATTGATTTAAAAGATATGTTTGAGGAAGTAATGACTTCACAGAAGTCAGAGATAAAAGAGATCAGCATTGGGAATAATTTTTATCTCGTAAGTTGTGCAATTCTTCCAGAGGAGCTTATATTTGTCTTTACTGATATAACACCCTTAAAACAGATTGAAAAGACAAAAAGGGAACTCATCTCCAATATCTCCCACGAATTGAAAACTCCCCTTACTGCAATAAAAGGTTTTGTAGAAACCCTTGAAGAAACTTTAAAAGACCCTGAGTCTCTCTCCTTTGCCAAAATTATCAAAAGGCAAACTGAAAGAATGATAAATATTTTAAAGGATATTTTAACCCTCTCCAGATTAGAGGACAGGGCATCTCAGATTAGAATTGAGAAAGTTAATCTAAATGAGCTCATTAAAAACACAATGAAACTTTTCGAGAAAAGAATAAAAGATAAGGGTCTGGAGATGGAATTTTCTTATGAAAAAGAAATAGCTATAAATGCTGACCCTGAACTTTTAGAACAGCTACTCATAAATCTCATTGAAAACGCAATAAACTACACTGAAAAGGGGAAAATAGGAGTTTCATTAAAGAGTTCGAGCTCTACGGTAAAAATTGAGGTGTTAGATACTGGGATTGGAATTCCCGAAGAACACATCCCCAGGATTTTTGAAAGATTCTATGTTGTAGATAAATCCCATTCAAAAGAAGCTGGAGGAACAGGCCTTGGTCTTTCTATTGTCAAACATATTGTCCTTCTCCATAATGGAGAGATAGAGGTAGAAAGTAAGGTTGGGGAAGGCTCCAAGTTCATAATCTCACTCCCCCTTCAATCGACCTCTTAGCTTTTTCTTAACAAAAAATTAAAAATTTCTTTATATTTCCTTAACAATAGAGGTTTATTCTGAATATGAGAATTAAAATAAAAATTTTGGAGTCAACTATATGAATTTTTAGGAGGATGAGGTTGGAAGAGGCGATTTTC
>JBBIMS010000151.1:0-5096 GCA_037444285.1 Candidatus Aminicenantota bacterium
AGTTGTTCCTCTTCTCGTGTTCATTCTTACACCGGTTACCCCTGGAGCCAATTTTACAATGTCAGCAACTGTTCTTGTCGGGCTTGGAAGAATTGAAAGATCTTCAGATGTTATTCGATAACTTGTGTCTGCAGAGGTTTTGTCAATAAGAGGAGGCTCTGCAACAACCAGAACAGATTCTTCAATCTTTTTTTCCTCCATTTCAACCTGGATTTTTGTTGTTAAGCCAAGTTTAACCTCAACCCTCTCCACTATGACAGGTGTGAAATTGGCAAGTTCAAAGGTAAGTCTATAAATTCCTGGAGGGAGAAGGGGGATGAGGAAATTACCATCTTCAAAAGAAGTTGTTACCCTTTTACCCTGAAGTTTTGGGCTTTGAGCAGTTATTGTTACACCAGGAAGGGGCTCCCCTTTTTTGTCCAAAACCTTTCCACTAATCTCTCCTGTTTCAAGGGAGAAAATTTTTAAAGGCATGCTGAAAATGAGCAAAAACAAAGTTAAATATATTAAACTCCTCATTTATTTACCTTATATTTTTAATAAATTTCTTTAAATCGCTTTACAGCTTGTAACTAAATGATATCGTCGGGACAATAATATTCATCTTGTAGGTTCCAGGAATATTATGGACGGAAGGAGTTACATCTCTTTCTCCACCCATAAGATACTCAAAGCCAAAATCAATGTTCATTTTTTCAGTTTTATAGCCAACTCCCACAGTTATTACATTGTTTGTGAATATGGGAAGGAGAATGTTCATTGTGTCATCAGGAGCAGGTGCAGGGTCATGATAGAAACCAGCTCTTAAAGCTATATTTTCCTTTAAAAGATACTCCAGACCGAACCTTACCTGAAGAGTGTCATCCCAGTAGAAATACAATTCCTCCTCTTTTTCAGGAGTGAGGCCAAATAGCATTTTCCAGGCAGAGGATTGGTAATCTGTTTTTACAACATCAACATCACTCCATTTTGTCCATTGAAGGTCAGCTGTCAGAGTGAGTTTGTCCATAGGTTTAAACGCTATTCCACCTCCAATCCAGATGGGCCAGGTAATATCCCTTTCAAGATCAGATTCAGTAGGAACACCAAGATAAGAGTATGCTTTAAGTGCCTCCATTTTTGCTGAGCCTTCAAAGGAAATTTTTGAAGAGCTCTTAAAGGTGAGCCCCAAACTCAGGTTATCTGTTGGTTTTGCCATAAGTCCAATTGTTGCACCGATCCCCCATCCAGTTGAGGAATCAGAGTATTGATCAGACTTTGCAGAGGTCTTTAAATCCATCATCCCGTAATTGATGTTAAGGGTTGCTCCCACTGAAAACTTGTCTGATAACTTGTAAGCAATTGCAGGAGAGAAGGTTATAACTGCAATCTTACTCATCCACTCAAGGGTTTTTCCAGCTGTAAGATTTCTGAGATCTTCTCCTTTCCATTCTGAACCAAGCCCAGAAGGAACATAAATACCGACTCCTCCAAAGATATTTTCTGTTAATGGACGATAAAATCCAGCCATTCCAGAAATGTAATGTTTTGTGAAGCTTGTGTCTATCTTAGCTAAGGAGTAGGAATAACTTCCATTGGGAATGACATCAGTCAGGTAGAAGCCAAAATAGGCTGAGTCAAACTGGGTTATTCCTGCTGGATTCCAATAAATAGCGCTGAAATCGTTGGCAAGACCTATGAAAGCTCCTCCCATTGAGAGTGCCTTTGAGCCAAGGCTGTTTAGATTCAATCCATTCCCAAAGAGAGAAGCTGAGAGCAAAATTAAAAAGGTTGCTAAAATCGTCCTTCTCATCCCTTAGCCTCCTTGAAAAAATTTATAAATCCAATCCTTTCATTCATAATTCATAATAATGATAACTATAACAAAAAACAAAGTCAAAATTTTTGAGAAGAACTATAAAAAAACTCTGAACACTGAAGAATTCTCAATGATTACTTCAGAAATTGTTAAAATTCCTATCTCTTCCCTTCTCTTCAATTTAGGATTAAAAAATCGAAGCTTTCCAGATTTTAGTATTTAGAAAGAAATCCAAGAATATCATCAAATTTCATGGGTTTACAGAGTAGGGAGCCCTGAACTCCGTCGCATTTTAAAGGAAAGATTTCTTCACCATTAAGGGATTTTAGAAAATCCATTTGTTCTTTATTTTCGATTCCATCTACAAAAACCTTAATACCAAGAGAATGAGCCATCATTAAAATGGACTTAACCATGGCTTTATCATAATTATCAAAATGGATGTTCTTTAGAAGAAGGGGGGAGATCTTAATTGCTTGAATTGGAATTAGCCTCAACCATAATAGAGATGAATAGGTTGAGCCAAATTCATAAATGATGAAGTTAATGCCAAGTCTGTGGAATGTGTTTATTGTTTCTACAGTTTTGTCAATATCAGTCGTGGCTATATTTTCATGGATTTCAATCTTTAAATTTTCTGGTTTAAGATCTGTTTCATCCAAAACTTTTTTAACAGTTTCGACAAAGTCAGGTTGTAGAAATTGTCTTGTCGAAATAGGAATTGCCACAGGGATTGAATATCCAGAATCTTTCAGCTTTTTTGTATCCTTGCACGCAGTATGGAGCATCCATTTGCTGATTTGAATGCTAAGACCCGACTGCTCGGCAATGGGGTGAAAAGTTTCAGAGCTGATAATTCCTCTTTCAGGGTGTATCCATCTTAGAATCGCTTGTAAAACTGATACATTTCCACTGTCAAGATCAATTATTGGCTGGTAATGCAGCTCAAATTCATTATTTTCAAGAGCTGAACGAAGTTCCATCTCAAGTTCCAATCTTTTTTCTATTGTTGACTTAGCTCCGGAAGAAAACATCTGATAATTATTTCTTCCTGCTTCTTTGGCTCTGTATAAGCTCATATCAGCATTTTTAAGAAGCTCTTCCACACTTTCACCATCGGATGGATAGACGCTTATTCCCATGCTCGTTGTTACATAAAGCTCTTTCCCATGAATAATAAATGGAACTTTAAAGGACTCCATTATTCTTTCAGCAACTATTTTGAGGGAATCAACCCCAGAAAGGTCAGTAAGTACTATAACAAACTCATCTCCTCCAAGACGAACCACTGTGTCACTTTCGCGAATGCCTGTCTTTAACCTCCATGCAGCTTGCTTTAGCAGAGCATCTCCTGAGCCATGCCCGAGAGTATCATTTATATATTTGAAATTATCAAGATCAATGAGCATAACAGCAACGAGAGTTTTGTATCTTTTTGCCCTTGCTATAGCCTGCTTGAGTCTGTCATTAAGGATTGTTCGATTTGGTAGACCTGTCAGAAGGTCGTGGGTTGCCATGAACTTAAGGTTAACCTCTGCCCTTTTCCTTTCACTTATATCCTTTAAAACTATAACAATGCCAACTGGCAATTTAAATTTATCATAAACCGAGGAAGCTGAAAGGATAAATGGGATTACTGCTCCATCCCTTCCTCTATAAAGGATTTCAACATTTTCCTCATAACCTTTGAAACGAAGCCTTTGAATAAGGTCACCTTTGAAAAATTGTTCTTCAGGAAAAAGCTCCTGGAGTTTCATTCCTATGAGATAATTTTTAGGATGACCCAGAATATTTACAGCAGAGTCATTCACCAGTGTAATCTTTAAATCTTTGTCAATAACAATCAACGGGTCAGCCATGGTTTTTAGGATCTGTGGAGCTATTTCTTCTGGGGTCAAAATCATAAATCTGTATCGGAGAATTGCATACCCCATTCCTACTACCCAGAAAACAAGTACGAGATGAGAAATATTTGGAACCTGATAGGTTTTGAAAGCAGGAAGAACATAGACCGCAGCAATATAAAATATTAATGAAATTAATATTGTTCCAAGTATAATTTTTGCCTGTTTCTTATGTAAAGGATGGGATGACTTGCGATACCAGATAGCGAGGACAATTATTATTAGTAGAATCACTGCCATCATTTTCCCATCATTGAAAATCGTAAACCAAATGGGAGGTTTTGAGATAAAACTCCATCCAGAAGAAGTAAGCCTTAAATCTGTAATGGTTTCTGGAGCAATTACTGTGCCGTAAAAGGAAAAGGAACCAGTGAGGTAGTAAGGGATATAGAGCCACCTCCTGCGATTAAAAATATTCATGTCTGAGACAAGGAGGATAAGGTTAAGTAGCATAAGATCAACAAAACCCCATCCTAATGAGAGGATACGGAACCAGCAAAAGGCGACCTCTTTGTCAGGGGAAGTGTTAATAAAAATTGCTCCAATACACCATGGAAGCAAGAGAAGGGTAATTAGAAAGAATAAACGGTTAATAGCTGCTCTTGGATTTTTCATAAGAACATATACACCGAGAAAAAGTGAAATTGCAAAGGCAATGGAGGAGAGAAAAATTATTAGAACCAATGTAGGATTTTCAATCATTCAATCACTCCAACCATGAAGGGACTCAAAAAATTTCATCTAAAGCATCTTCCTCTTTTTCATTCTATTAATTCTTATACTTAAAATCAACGACCGAGTGAATTTTTAGGATTTTATTTTTACAGATTGGAAACATTCAAAAATTTTTCCTTCATAAGATTTCTGGATTCACAAATAAATCTATCCAGGGTAGTTTAAAGGTAAATAAGATATATAGAATGGCTGAGATTATAAATAAGGCAATCACGACAATCTTAAAGCTTAAATTTATCGGCCCCCTCTCTACATTTTTCTCAACTACTCCAGCCATAACTGCTGAAGCATAAGAACTGAAAATAGCCCATAGAAGTTCTAATTTTGAAGATGATAATTTTCCAAAGAATGCAGGAACTAAATACCAGATGAGAAATATTGTTGTGGATAGAAGTCTTGAATACCAGAATACACCTTTTTTCTTAAATGCAAAGTATTCGATTGAACTGGCAAAGAAGTAAGCCCAGAATGCCATTTTTAGATGCTGAAATACTGATTCATCAACTCCACAAAATGGTTTTAGAAATGACCAGCTGGTCAAATCATAACCAAAATGCAATATGGAAAAAATTATCAGAAAGATTAAAGATTTAATAAAAAGATTCATTTCTGTTCTTCTTTCTTAATCATTAATGATATAACAATTTTTCCCTTTTAAA
>JBBIMS010000152.1:0-5059 GCA_037444285.1 Candidatus Aminicenantota bacterium
TCAAATTCTGGTCGGGGTGAGCGGATTTGAACCGCTGACCCCCTGCTCCCGAAGCAGGTGCTCTACCAGGCTGAGCCACACCCCGAACTATTAAAATTCCTTTTTGAAAATATCTCCAGCTCCCTCCCTGAGGGATTTTAAGAACTCAGAGTTTTTCAATTTTTCAAGAAATGCCCTTGCTGTTAGGTCAAGGTGAATTGGTGTTATTGAGATGTAATTATTCTTTATAGCTCCTACATCAGTATCTTCAGAGCCTTCCAGAACATGATTCCCATTCCCGATCCAGAAATATTTCCTTCCCCTTGGGTCAACTCTTTCAATTATGTCGGGAGAGTATCTTTTTTTTCCTAAGGATGTGAGTTTTAAACCAAAAACTGGAGGGGGAGGAACATTTACACTCAAAACAATTCCATCGGGGAGTCCATTTTTTAAAACCCATTTTGAAAGAGAAAGGGCAACATTTGCTGAATCCTCAAGATAAAATTTCCCATCCTTTGAAATTGCAGAAATTGCAATGGATGGAATTCCGAAAAGAGCAGCCTGAATCGCAGCTGAGACAGTTCCAGAGAAGAGAGTGTCATCTCCGAGGTTAGGTCCAAGATTTATTCCAGAAACAACAAGAGAGGGAGTCTCATCCATTAGATCTTTCATGGCAATGTTTATGCAATCTGCAGGTGTTCCGTCCACAATATAAAAATTTTTTCTTAGCTCAGTGACTCTCAAGGGCCTGTGCAAAGTTAAAGAGAAACTCACAGCAGACCTTTCCTTGTCAGGAGCAACTACAATTACCTCTCCCAGCTTTTCAAGGGTTTCCTTTAGAACATTCAATCCTTCAGAGTGGAAACCATCATCGTTTGTAATCAAAATTTTTTTCATTTTTCTCTTTTCCTCAAGGTGCTTAAAAAATCGTGGTCGGGACGAGTGGATTTGAACCACCGACCACACGCACCCCAAGCGTGTGCGCTACCAGGCTGCGCCACGTCCCGACCATTTTAATTTTTATCACTATTCTCCAAAATAGTCAATATAGTCTGGAGCTCCTTTTTCACTTCTTTTAGAAGATTATAGAAGGGGGAGCGATCTATCTCCTTTTTTTCGGAAAGGAGTTTTCTCCTCACTCCAGAAAGGGTGAGTCCCTCTTTGTAAAGTAAATCTTTTATTTTCAGGAAAATCTCTATATCTTCTTTCTTGTAAAACTTTCCTTTTTCATTTATCAAAGGGTTGAAAAGGGGGATCTGTTCTTCCCAGAACTGCAAAACCCTCTCTTCAACCTTTACTATTTTTGCTGTCTCTTCTACTGAAAAAAATTCCTTTTCTTCGCTCAAATTCTACCCCAATCTTTCAATTACTGCATTGGCAGAGTCTTTTCCGCCAAGAATCTTTATTAACTTTAATGCCTCAATGTAAGAATGACGGGCAATTCTTTCCTGATAATCCTTTTCAATGGAATCTATCTCCTTTTTGAATTCCCTGTTAGCATATTTAATATCCTTTCTTTCAGCTTCAGCCCACTCTTTCATTTTTTTGAAAAGCTCAGGAGGCAAATTTGAATGGGCTATGTTCTGCCACAAGGTCCCAACATTTACTTTTTTTATTCCATGAAATGGGAATTTTTTGATAATTTCATCAGGAGTTCCTGTTGTCCCATGCTGGGCAATTCCAACCCTCCATTTTTTCAGAGCAAAAAATATTTCTTCAGTTCTTTTAAGATCTATAACTACTTCCTCCCCCTCCTTGTAATTCCCATGTTTTGAGCCATTGTTAATTGCAAGAAGGTCAGGAGTTAAGCCATTTTCAAATAGAAAACCGATGTAATCAACCGCTTCAGATACCTCTGTTATTTTTGGGACTTCTCCAGCTGAGGTGATCTCTCCCACCTCAACCTCAATTCCAAAACCCTCTTTATCCAGTTCTTTCGCAAGCTCTAAGGTTATTCTCTTGTTATCTTCAAGGGGATTATGGGAAGCATCTATGGCAAAGGATGTATAACCCGCCTCATAGCAAGCTTTTAGAAGTTTACGAGCATATTCAATTTCCTCAGGAGATCTGTTCCTTACAGATGTGTGATCTGCATGGATGAAAAATGGCAAATGGAATCCTTCTCTCTCAGCAAACTCAACAACTGTTTCAAAAAAGGTGAAAGGGGTGAAGCCTGTGTATCCTCCTTCAAGATTACACTCTGTCCTTGCAAGCTCAAAACCTACAACAGAATTCATCTCCTTTGCAGCCCGCATTATTCCTGGAATTACCCATTTTATCCTTGTGTTGCACGCAATTATTGACAAATTCAGGTCATGAATAGAGCTAAAAATGTCCCTGCTGGAGAGCAAAGGAACCTTTGACTCCCTTCCCAATCTTTTTATTACATTTTCAGGTCTTTTTTGTAAGATTTTATTCAAACTCATTTCTTCCTCTCTATTAAAGCTTAATAATTTTTGAAAAATTAGTCAAAGCTTAAAAACTTTCTGTTGACAATAATTTAAAAGACTGTTATAAACTTGCTGTGGAGGAAAGATGAAGAAGTTTTTGATTCTTCTCGGCATTTTAACTCTTGCCACAAAAATCTATCCAATTGACATCACTGGTTTTGGAGGGATTAAGACCGATGACTGGAAAAAGCTTTATGGAGTAGCTGTTGCCTGGGATCTCTTCCCCTTTATACAGCTTGAACTTGAGGGGTTCCGTCTTACATCAAATTCTCAAAATTATCTCTCCGCAAATCCCCTTTTATCTATAAACCTTGCAAGTATCACTCCTTACATAACCGTTGGTTATGGATTCTCAGGAGAGAAGGGTGATATTTCAGAATATAAAGGTTTCAAAAATTATGGTGGCGGGATAAAGCTTTTCATGGGAATAATTGGGATAAGAATAGATTACAGGGTAATAAAGAACAATTCTTTCAACTGGAAAAGAATTTATGGAGGGCTTGACATTTCGATTTGAAAAATTTCTTGTTGTATAATAATAAAGAATCGAGGGATTAAGATGTGAATTAGAGGTGGGATAATGAAAAGGAATGGGAATAAAGGCTCTAATAATAAACTTAAAGAGAAATTTGAAAAGATTTACAGGGCAAGTCCTGACATAATAATAGTTACAAGATTTAAGGATGGGAAAATAGCGGATGTTAGTGATGCCTTTGAAAAAATAATCGGATATACTCCTGAGGAATTTATAGGAAGAACCTCTGTGGAGCTTTATGTTAATCCTGAGGACAGGAGTCGTATCCTTTCAATCTTGAAACAGAATGGAAGCGCAAGGAATTTTGAAACCATTTTCAAAACAAAATCAGGTGAAATTGTAAACATTCTTATAAATTCTGAACTAATAGAAATTGATGGTGAATTATACATTGTCTCAGTCCTCAGGGATATTACTGAATTCAAAAAAACTGAGGAAAAGCTAAAGAGAGCCTTGGAGAAATTAAATTTCGTCAATAAGATTCTGGTTCAATGCGCAGGAACACCGATTGTTGAAGATGCGCTTCATAATATCCTCAAAGAAGTTCTTAAAACAACAGGTTTTGATGGGGGTGCTATCTGCTTTCTGAATGAGGACAAAACCCTGACCCTTTCCACTCAATTTGGTTTATCAGAGGAAGAGGTTAAAAATTTAACCACAAGAAAAATCAAAGTTGGTGAATCTCTTTGCGGCAAGAGCGCTGAGGATGGTAAACCCATAATTTTAAGGAGCAGAGAGGAGGTTCTATCCTTAGCAAAGGAAGAATTAAAAAGTGTGGAAAAAATTAATTTTCATGCCTCATTTCCTCTTTTCTCAAGGGGTAAATGCCAGGGGGTCCTTTGCCTCTTTACAAGAAAAGAGCATAAACCTGAAGAGAGATTTTTGAATCTAATTGAGAAACTCTCTCCCTATATTGCAACTTCAATCGAAAATGCAAAGCTTTACAAAGAAAAAATTGAATTCTCAAAGACCCTTGAGAGGATTGTTTCTGAAAGGACAAAGGAACTGAGAGAAGCAAATGTTAAACTGAAAGAACTTGACAGATTGAAATCCATGTTCATAGCATCCATGAGTCATGAGCTAAGAACTCCTTTAAATTCAATAATTGGCTTTACAGGCATTCTACTTCAGAGGCTTGCTGGGGAGCTAAACGAAGAGCAGGAGAGACAACTTAAAATTGTCCAGAAGAGCGCAAAACATCTCCTTGATCTGATAAATGACATAATAGACATCTCAAAAATAGAATCAGGAGAGATCAGAATATCCCAGGAGGGTTTTGATCTTACAGAACTCGTGAAGGAGGTTTGCGAGTCCATGAGATTGGAGGCAGAAAAGAAAAATCTGAAAATGATAGAAAATATTGAAGAAGGTATAATTATTAAAACTGATAGAAGAAGAATTAAGCAAATTCTTAACAACTTTGTCAGTAATGCTGTAAAATTCACTGATAAGGGGATGGTTGAGGTAAGCCTCTCGAAAAAAGATGATAAGGTTAAAATTTCTGTATCAGATACAGGACCAGGTTTAATGAAAGAAGACTTAGAAAAACTTTTTGAGCCCTTCAACAAAATTTTAATTAAAAATAGACCTCCAAAAGAAGGGACTGGACTTGGACTTTACATTTCAAAAAAAATAGCCAATATTCTTGGAGGGGACATATCAGTTGAGAGCGAATTTGGAAAGGGGAGCAAATTCACTCTTACACTTCCTTTAAAGGGGGCTTGAGAGGAGGGAAAAATGAAAAGGATTCTTCTTGTAGAGGATAACGAGGCAAACATTTATCTTATGGAATTCCTTTTGAGTAAAAATGGATTTGATGTAACAGTTGCAAAAACAGCAAAGGAAGGGATAAATTATGCCCTTTCTGAGAGTTTTGATCTGATCCTTATGGATATTCAACTTCCTGACATGGATGGTCTTGAAGCTGTCAGGGAAATAAGAAAAACTGAAAAAGGGAGTAGAATCCCAATTGTTGCTGTTACATCCTACGCAATGACTGGAGATAGGGAAAAGGCAATTTCAGCAGGGTGCTCGGGCTACATAGAGAAACCAATAAATCCGGAAACATTTGCCAGGGAGATTCAAAAGTTTATTT
>JBBIMS010000153.1:0-5053 GCA_037444285.1 Candidatus Aminicenantota bacterium
GAATCCCTATGAGTCTTCCTTCTCTGATCTCCCTTTATTTTCTTTACTCTGGACAAATATCTTAGAAAGAATTGATGGAAAGATTAGCTCCTCAATTTTTGAAAATTGGGAATATAACCGGGAGAAAAAGTCCTGGAGGTTTTTTATAAAGGATGGGCTTCTTTTTTCAAATGCTTCTCCAGTTTCCGCCTCAGATGTTAAAAAATCTTTGGAGCTATATCTGAGATCTGAACAGCCTGGTTCAAAAATACTTTCAAAAATAATTATCGGGGGAGAAGAATTTTTATCTGGAGTATCAAGTTCTGTTCGTGGCATTTCAGCCTCAAATCCCATGGAACTTGTTATTAATTTGAAAAGCCATAGAGAAGATTTCCTTGATTTACTCTCATCTCCCTATATTTTCCTTTATACTGGCTCGAAGAATGTTTTCTCTGGTCCTTATGTTCTTTCCTCCTGGGAGAGAGGGGAGAATATGAGCCTTAAGCCCAATCCTTATTTTGGAAGGGGTAGAGTTTTTCTCGATGGGGTTAAAATATACTTCAAAAGGGATGGTCAGAATTTTGATTTCCTTAGTGAAGAGATTAAAACTTCCCAGCTTATGAATGAATATAAAGGAGCAAGTAGAAATGTTTTCATTTTCTTTAATTCTCAGGCACTAAATCACAATACAAGGATTTCATTATTTTTTACTCTTAAGAACAAATTTCCGAAAACTGATTTATTTGAGCCATCAAATTCTTATATAGAAACAGGTTTCTCAATCCCCTTTCCCCAGACCCTCCGCTCCCAGAGTTTGATTTTGCAGCAGCTTAAGTTGAACATTGTTGTTGAGAAGGGGCTTGAGCCTTTGGTTCCTTCTCTTGAAAAAATTTTCACTGATATAGGAGTAGAGCCAGAGTTTGTCTTTGTCCCTTCAGTCCAGATCAGTAGAATTTTTGACAGTCAGTATTTTCAAGCAATTATTTTTATTCCCAATCCATCTCCTTTCTATTCAAAAGAAAAGGAGTTGATTCATTATATAGAGGAGTATGAGGTTTCTAAGTTTGATGAAAATTTTGTTGCTATAAAGAACCTTCTTTCAGAACTGGAAAATATTACCGATGAAAACAAGAAAATGGAAATTTTGTTCTATGTTCAAAGAAATATGATTGAAAACGCAGTAATCCTTCCCCTTTGCAGGATGAAAGTGAAATTTTATCTTAGCAAAAGATTTGAAGGTTTGAAAATAGATGATTACGGAAGGCCTGTTTTCTGGGGCGTAAGAATTACCTCTCCCCTCTGATAATAAACAATGTCCATGTAAACAGAGCCAAAGGTAAATTTAGCTTTTATTCTCAAGGGGATTTTCCTTTCATCAGCTGAAATCCATACCCACATTTTACCTTTCCTTGTTCTGAAAGCACCCTCAAATTTTGATACTGGCTGGAGCAGGAATGCATCGAACTCTCCCACTTCAGTGGAAATTTTTTCTCTTCCAATGATTTTGAGCTCTGTATTGAAAATTTTCCCCCTGTCAAAGGTTGCTATCTGGTATGTTTTCCCCTCTTCAATATCAAGGGTTCTAAAGTAATAAAAGGATGAAACCATATCGTGAAAGCATTCGCCTTCTCCAATTTCAATCTCCTCTTTCCTTTCCTCAATTTCTCCTGATTTTTTCTTCTTTTTTATTTCGTAAAAAATTTTCCTACTGTTGTAATCAAATTCCACATTTTCATCAGCAATCCACCTTCCTTCTCTCTGATTTTTCAAATATTTAATGGAACAGATATTGCTGTCAACCCAGCATTCTGCACGGTCATCCACATCGAATATTGAAGAGATAATTCCTGAGGATTCTGCTTTTAATCTTATATGGTAAATACCCCTTTCATCGCTGGATTCTTTAAACTCCATTTCAGCCGTACCAACAGGAATAAATGACCACCTCACTTTAAACTTCATCAGCTCATAGGGAAGGAAGGAATAACCTGAAAGGATTTTAAAAAGGAATAAATTAAATATAGATAACCGTAGAAATCTTCTCATTTTATAAAGCTCTCCTTTAAAAGGATGGCGAGATAGTAAAGTAAAGTTGAAAGAATAGCTCTCCATTCTTTATTTTCCAGAGCATTTTTAAAAGAAAAACCCCCTGTCTTCTCCAATCTTCTTAACCTCGGGAAAAAAGCAGGAACACTTTTTTGATACTGGATGTAATCATCTTTGAAAAGCTCTGTCATCCTTTTCTCTTCATTTTTTATGAGGGGAATGTAAAAAATAAGGAAGTAGAGGAAAAAGATAGGGATCGAAAAAATTTGCCATGAAGCCAAACAAAATCCAAGTCCTATTATAAGATTTCCAAGATAGAGTGGGTTTCGAGTCAAACTGTAAGGACCTGATTTCGTAATTTCCTTTTCCTTCTTTATATAGCCTGAAGCCCACAATCTGAGAAGGTTTCCCATGATAGAGAAAATCAAGCCTCCGAGAATGCTCCATTTATTTGGCTTTGATATAATAATTATTATTACAGCAATTAAAACACTGATTTTAACCCTGTATCTCTCCGCAAAATTTGAGAATTTCATCTTTCAAGTATCTCCTTAACCTTTTTTAAAACACTTTCAACATCAATTCTTTTCATACATTCTAAATCCTTGCATTTTCTTTTATAACAGAAACTGCAAGAAAGTTCATGAAATACCACCCTTGAATTCTTTGAAATTGGTCCATTCCTTAAAGGGTTTGAAGGTCCATAGATTCCAACAGTGGGTATCCCGAGGAGATCAGCTATATGCAGAGGGAATGTATCACCACTGATTAAAAGACGAGAAAGGGAGATCAGTTTCATCAATTGGGGGATGCTCAAGAAAGGAACGAGGGGAATATCACCCTTTGATTCCTCCTCCATCCTTTCCTTTTCAGCTTTATTACCCCATAGAAATAGAGGTTCATAACCCAGTTCCTTTATTCTTAAAGCAAGTTCTCTCCATCTTCCCTTTATCCATATTTTTGTCTCCCAGCCTCCACCTCCATTTATTATTATCAATCGATCTCTATCAAACTTTAGATCCTCAGGTAAATCAGTGTTCAGAATCAGTTTTGGAAAAACTGGCGAATCCTTTTTAATTCCAATAGTTTCAAGAATTTTCAAATTTTTATAAATTACATGGGTGTTCTCAGGAATACTCTCTCCCATCTTTGTGTAGAAAATTGACGAAATTGGCTCTCTAAGATTTTTCTTTCCAAAACCTATTCTTTCCTTTGCGGAAGAAATAAATGTTATAAAGGAAGATTTCAATGTTCCCTGGAAGTCAATGGCTAAATCGAATTTTCCCTTTATTTTTTTAATGGATTCCCTCAATTCCTTTAATGTTTTTAAAGAGATGGGTCTTTTCCGCCAGTTTAATGTATCAAAAACAATTATTTCATTTAGACCCTCAAGATGTTTTAATATCTCAGCTCCATTCTTTTCCACAGCCCAGGAGATTTTACTTTGAGGATATTCACCCCTTATTGCTTTAAAGGCTGGCAAAGTGTGGATAATGTCTCCGAGAGAACTAAGTTTTACAATTAGAATTTTTTCAAAATTCATTTTTTAGAACTGATCTCCTTTATAATTTTTGAAGATGATCTGATTTTTTTCCCACCACAGATTGCTATTTTGCCTCCATAGGATAAAACAATTTCCCTTTCTGGAACTGTTTCCTTTGTGTAGTCCGAACCCTTGGCATGAATGTGAGGTTTAAGCTCAAGGAGAATATTTCCAACATCCTTTTCGTCAAAAATAACTATATAATCAACAAACTCAAAAGAGGATAAAATCTCAGCCCTATCCAGTTCATTCATTAGAGGTCTTCCTTCACCCTTTAAAAGCCTTACTGATCTATCTGAATTTAGAGCAACAATCAAAATATCTCCTCTGCTTTTTGCATCTCTTAGGTATCTGACATGTCCGGCATGAATTATATCAAAACAGCCATTTGCAAGAACTATCTTCTTCCCTTTTTCTTTGAGAGACTCTATTATTTTTTTTAGTTCCTGAAGGGAAGTCAGTTTATCTGAATTCACTTATTACTGCCTCCTCAAGTTCCTCAGGTGTCAAAGTTGCAGCCCCTCTCTTCATAACAACAATCCCACCAGCGAAATTTGCAAGAATAGCGGATTCAACAAAGCTTCCTCCTGAAGCAAGGGAAAGGGACACAGTGCTTACGACTGTATCGCCTGCACCAGTCACATCAACAATCTCTTCTGAGCCGTAAATTGGTATCAATAAAGGCTCTTTCCCCCTTTCAAAAAGGCACATTCCTTTATATCCCCTTGTGATTAATAGAGCAGGGGAGTTGAGCTCTAAAAGAATTTTTTTACCAGCATTGAAAAGAACCTCTTCCCCCTCTCCCAATTTTGTATGGAGAGCCTCCTCTACCTCTGGCTCATTAGGAGTTGCGATGCTCACATTTTTGAAGCTTAGCAACCTGTGCCTTGAATCCACTGTAACAGGAATTTTATTCTTCATCTTAATGATTTTTTCAAAGACATCAATGTCGACAGTCCAGTTGTCATAATCGGAAATCAGGAGGGCATCTGCGTCATTCAAAGCATCTGATAAATTCTTCAAAGTTGAATTTTTCAAATCATCGTCCAGAACAATTCTTTCTTCCCTATCCACCCTGAGAACCTGTTGCTTCCTCGTATGCTCCCCTCCTGCAAGAATCCTTGTTTTTATTGGAGTTTTATATTTTTTTGTCTTAATTATAAATTTTGTTGTTATCCCTAATTTTTCCATATTTGATAAAAGTCTTTCCCCAGCTTCATCATCTCCGATTATTCCAACAGGAATTGGTTCCCCCTTTAAAGCTTTTATATTTTTTACAGAATTTGCTCCACCTCCAAGATTGAACTCGCTTGCCTCATACTTAATTATAAGGACAGGTGCTTCTCTTGAGACTCTTGAAGTTCTTCCATAGACATATTCGTCAAGAATAAAATCTCCCCAAACCACAATTCTTTTCCCCTCAAAGTTCTTTATAAGCTCCAACAACCTCTTCTTTCCAACCATATTAAAAAATTTTAACAAAGA
>JBBIMS010000154.1:0-956 GCA_037444285.1 Candidatus Aminicenantota bacterium
AGTGGCGGTGCAGGGATTCGAACCCCGGACACAGCGGATATGAGCCGCTTGCTCTAACCACTGAGCTACACCGCCTTAAATTATATTCTAATAGGAGATTGGGGAAAGTTCAAGATACAGATGAGATTAGCAGGATTAGCGAATTTTTTGATAAGCAAAAAACAATTCTCTAATTTCCTTTACCCTTTATAACATTATATTTTGAAAGAATATCTTTTACCTTATCAAGGGGAAGAGCAGGAACATAATGCCCATCAATTCCCTTCATCGATTCTGCTTTTGTCAGGGAGTTGTAAATTGCCTCTTCAACTGCCTCAATAACAGCAAGGAAAAGGGGTGTGAGAAAATCGTCATTTAGAACAGGAATATTTCTTAAAGGCTCTGAAGGATTGAAGGGGATTCTAACTTCCTTATTTGCTGAAAAGGCAATTACATAATCACCAGAGCCATGGGAGGAAATACCTCCTGTTTTTGCAAGGCCGAGCATTCCCCTCTTTGCGAGTCTCTTTAACTGGCGGGAATCAAGGGGAGCATCTGTTGCAATCACAATCATACATGAGCCACCTTCATCATATTTAATTCTGTTTTTTAAATAGAATTCTCCAAGCTCAATTCCAACAGGTGCACCAGCAATCTGGAGAATCCCTCCAAAATTTGTCTGAACCAGAACTCCAATGGTCCACCCACCAAGATTTTTCGGTAAAACCCTTGAGGATGTTCCAATTCCTCCTTTAAAGCCAAAGCAAACGGTTCCTGTCCCTGCTCCTACATTTCCTTCCTCAACAATTCCTGACTTTGCACTCTTTATTGCTTCAAAAACATGCTCCTTCTTAATATGTAGCCCTCTTATGTCATTCAAAAAACCATCGTTGCACTCCCCCACCACTGGATTTACAGATCTTACATTTTCATTCCCTTTCAAGGAAATCGTATATTCTATAAGAGCCTCTCCAGCT
>JBBIMS010000154.1:988-2993 GCA_037444285.1 Candidatus Aminicenantota bacterium
TAATTGGGGTCTCAATGCATCCCAGTTCCTCTACTTGTGTGAACCCCATAAGCTTTCCGAAGCCATTACCCACATAGATTGCCGCAGGAACTTTTTCTAAGAATATATTTCCATCATGGGGTAAAACTGCGGTTACTCCTGTTCTTATATTTTCCCCCCTTATCAATGTGAAATGTCCCACTTTGACACCCTGCACATCAGTGATGGAGTCGAATTTCCCGGGTTTCAAAATCCATGGGTTTACACCAAGCTCCCTTACCCTGACCCTTTCCTCTGAAATGGAGAGGGTCAGGAAAGTAAAAATTAAAGAAATAAATAAGAATGTTCTCATAAAGCCCTCCTAAAAAATATCTTTCAAACAATTATAAGTTTTTTTACAACATTCTCCCATTTAATATCTTTTATTGATTCAAATCCTTTTTCTCCCATTTCTCTTGCAAGCTCGAAATTTTCAGATAATAGATCTATTTTCTCTGCTATTTTTTCAGGCTCAGGCTCAAGGACAAATCCTGAAAGTCCATCCTTTACAATCTCTGCTGGACCACCGCTGTCCTTGCAGGTTATAACTGGTTTTCGAGAAGAAAAGGCTTCCATTGTTACAAATCCAAAATCCTCTTTATAAGGAGCAAAGAAAATAGCCCTTGCCCTTGAATAATGGGAAATAAGCTCATCATCGCTTAATTTCCCAAGGAGAAATACCCGATCCTGAAGATTTAAATCCATTATCATTTTCTTCAATCTATCCTCGTCAACACCTTCTCCAGCAATTAGTGCTTTCAAACTTTTGTTTTTAACAAACTTAAAGGATTTTACAAGGAGATCAATTCTTTTAAGAGGATACAGCCTTGAAACAGTGAAGATAAAATTTTCGTAGCTTTCTGTTTTATAATCCCTCTGGGGTGGAGGAGGATAAAGAACCTCTGAATCAATTCCACCCCATTTCATCAATCTCTCCCTTATTGTCTCTGATTGGGAAAAGATTTTTTTAACATTGTGGGTCAGAAGATAATGGTCAATTCTACTTATAATAAACCTCCTCAATCCCTCCTTCAATCTTCCCTTCCAGGAAAGATTTTTCTTGAAATCATCCCAGAGGTCATCGTATTCCCTCATCCTGTGATTTAGCCAGAGAACATGATTCGGATGCCTCACTGCATAGCTTGGAAAACGAAGGGATATGATCTGGTCTATCTTCCTTCCAGAACCATCCTCTGTGAGATCTGTAAGAAAATTGGCAATATATGCTTGGAGTTGTTTTCCAAATTTGTTCTGAGGGGTAAAGAATATTTCAGCTTCGTAACCAAATTTTCTCAGAGCCTTCAAAAGGTTTTCTGCTATTACAAGATGACCTCCGTAAACAAAAGGGACTGTAGATGTTACAATAACTATTCTTTTCATTATGATGATTATATTTTGAAGTTCTCTTCTCTGTCAAATAAAATGGTTTTAGAAGGAGAATTATGATATACTCTACTTCAGGAGCTAAAAAATGGACAGGCAAAAGGAAAAATATAGGATGGATAGAGAAAAAATTATTAATACAATATCAAGAGTACTCGAGCGTGAAAAGAAGGTAATTTTTGCCTATTTATCAGGTTCCTTTGTAAAGGAGGAATTTTTTGAAGATATTGATATCTTCATATATGGAAAAGATTGCGATGACAACTTTAATTTATCATCGGCTATAAAGGAAAAGATTTATGAAGAGATGGTAAAAGAGAAGATTGATTCCTTCTCTATTGATGAAATTGATGTAAATATTATCAATGATGCACCTTATGACTTTGTGATAGATATTTTAAGGGAGGGTCTCCTTCTAATTGATAAAGATCCTGAGCTAAGAACAGATTACATTGAGAGAATTTCAGATGAGTATAGAACAAATTATTTCATCCTTGACGAGGCTTTTAAATGAGGGTAGATAAAAAGAGAATAAAAAAATATCTCTTTGATATCCTTTCAAACCTCAGAGACATAGAAAGTCCTTTGAGAGAATATGGTGAAA